>CAIKKO010000099.1 GCA_903828025.1 uncultured Sphingomonadales bacterium | reverse complement strand
GCCGCCGCCCAGCCCTGGCGATGTGCTGAAGCGCGGTGTGCTGATTGTTGTGAGCATTCCTTCGCAGAAACTGTTCGTGTTCAAGGACGGCAGCGAATGGGGTTCGACCGGCGTCTCCACCGGCCGCGCCGGGCATGGCACCCCGTCGGGCGTGTTCTCGATCCTGCAGAAGCAGGTTCATCACCGCTCGACCACGTATTACGGCGCGCCGATGCCCTATATGCAGCGGCTCACGTGGGGCGGTGTAGCGCTTCATGCCGGGCATGTGACCGGCTATCCCGCCTCGCACGGCTGCATCCGCCTGCCTTGGGATTTTGCGCGCAGGCTCTATGCGTTGACCAATCCCGCCTCGACCTCGGTGCTGATTGTTCGCCAGCCGCTGCAATATGCCGATCAGGCGCTGGGTTCGGTGAGCGGGGCGCCCTGGCCTGCTGCGCCCGCGCGGCAGGCTGCCTTGCAGCCGCCAAAGCCGGTGCCCGTTTTGCCTGTCGTGCCTGCCCCGATGCCGGTGAGCCGGGTCGAAACGATCCAGCTCGCGGCTGCGGCGAATGCGCGGGGTGCGGATTATCTGTGGCAGCAGCTTTCGCAGGCCCAGCCCGAATTACAGGCGCTGAGCCCCGCGATCATCCCGGCAACGGTGCGCACGGTGCAGGTCTACCGTCTGCGGGCATCGGGCCAGGATGCCCACGCGATCTGCAGCCGGCTCATGGCGCGCGGTGTCGCGTGCATGAAAGTTCTGGGTTGAGCCACTCTTTGGCTGGATGACCGGCGCTGGATAACAGGCTCCGGGCCGGACGCCCGTCACCCCGCTGGACCGGCCAGCAGCAGCGTGCGCCATTGGTCCTGGCGGATTTCGCGGCAATTGCGGATCGTTTCACGGGCACCTTGCGCCATCGTCCCCACGCCTGCCGACCGGAGCGCGCAAAGCGCGGCCTCGATCGATTCGGGATCGGTAAAGTCAGCCACGAAGCCGGCGCCTTCAGCTTGTTCCAGCAACCCATCGACCGGTGCTACCAGAACGGGCCGACCCGCCTCACGGGCTTCGTTGGCGACCATCCCGTAGGCTTCCCAGCGCGAGGGCACCGCCACGACATCGCAGGTCTGGAGGAACGAGGCCACCTCATGCACTTTGCCAGCGAAATGGATGTCCGGCGCATCGGCCGCCAGTGCCCGCAGCTTGGTCTCATCTTCGCCGAACCCGCCCAGCACGAGATCGCATCCCGGAAACCAGCCGTTGCGGAAGGCGCGGATCAGGAGGTCAAAACCCTTCTGCTCGCAAAACCGGCCATAAGCGCCGATCCGCAGGCGCGGGCCGGGCGCGGGAACAGGCAGTTCGCCCAGCCGCGCATTTTCCGCATAGGGATGAATCACCGTGATCTTCCCGGCGTCGATCCGGGCGGCTTCCTGCAACCACTGCGATTGCGCGTGCGAGACGCAGACAATCCGGTCGACCAGCCGCATGGCCTGCCACAGCATGGCCCGGAACCGCGGCTTGCTCGGCACATGGATGGCTTCCCACGCAGCGGTATAGCTGTGCTCGATGTGAACGAGCCGGGCTCCCCGATGGCGCAGCTTGAGCCCGGCAAGCAGCGCGAGCCGCCGCCAGTTCGGCGGGAAATGCGTGATGATCACGTCCGCATCGAGCTGCGGCGCGGCGATGGCGGCAGGCGGCAGCACAACGGTCGAAGCCTGTGCAATCTGGCGCAAGGGCTCCGCCTCGAACACGCCGAGCGCGCGCGTGACCCCGCCCAGCGAGCAATCGTCGAGCAGATTGGTCACGCGCAGGCGTGGCCGGGGTGCAGCGCGCGGCGGCGTGTGCGTGTTCACGCGACGAGCTTTCCGCCCGCAGCGCGGCCGGCGAGGCTGGCAAACCGGTCCGGCCCGATCAGGCGTCCCACCAGGGCGGCCGCAAGCGTGGTCAACGATTTCACCGGCTCCTCGAGCAGGGGAAAGATGCTGCTGCCCATGGCGGCGCGTAGCAGCGCCATCGCCATGCCGGCATCGCCGAGCTGGATGGCGCGGCGGGCAAGATAGCGCAGCTGATAGGCGCGCGCGCGGTCGACATGGCGGGCGGTGAACTCCGGTGCATAACGAGCCATGCGCGCGACCACACCCTGCCAGGTTTCATACTGGCGCAGGATGTGCGCGGAAAGGCCGCCGCCGCCGATGCGATATTCGGTCAGCACCGGCGCGATGCCTTCAAACTGCACGCAGCCGGCCAGCGACAGCCGCAGCCACATCTCGATATCTTCGGATTGACGCAGCGATTCATCGAACCAGCAGGTGCGCTTGCGATCATCCGGGTGCGGAAAGGCCACTGTATCGAGCGCCGTGCGGCGCAACACCGGCGCGGACCCGTTGCCGACAGGGTTGCGGCAAAAGATGTCTGCGGCTGCGACGCCGGACAGCTTGGGGCGCTGGACCACGCGCATCGACCGTCCGGTGGTGTCGATAAACCGCGACGGCGCGTAGCTGACGCCGATGGACGGCGTGTTGTCGAAATGGATGACATGCAGCATCAGCTTGTCGGAGAGCCAGCGGTCATCGGAATCCAGCAAGGCAACAAATTCGCCTCTTGCAGCCGCGATGCCGGTGTTGCGCGCACCCGCCAGGCCGCGGTTGCGCTGCGACACAATGGAAATGCGCGGGTCTTCAAAGCTCTGGCAAATGGCGAGCGACATGTCGGCCCCCCCATCGTCGACGATGATCAGTTCGAAGTCGGTAAAGGTCTGGTCCAGCACCGACTGGATCGCTTCGGCCACATAGGCCTCCACGTTGTAGACGGGCATGACGACTGAAACGCGGGGCAGTTTGGCGGTGCTGGGGGATGACGTGTTCATGGGACGGGCTTTCAAGATGGAGGTCAGGCTATGGGAGGTCAGGCTTTGGGGGGTCAGGCAAACAGACGGCGCCGCATCGTTGCGGTCAGCAGGGGGGCAACCAGCACGGCCGCGACCGTCGACAGGCCGCGGCGGCGCTCGGCCAGAAAGCTGCGTGCATCGAGGCGCAGGCCGTCCATGACATAGCGCAGCGCGCGCACCGGCCTGCCGCCCGAGCGCAGCACCCGGCGCGCGAGGTAGCGGCAATACAGCGCTTCGAGCGCGGCGCGGCTTGCGGCATCCTCGATGTAGCGATCGACCAGTATGCGCCAGCCGGCATGCATCTTCGCCAGATCCATCGAGAGGCCGTCCGGGCTGAATCGGTAGCCGGTCAGCACGCCGTCGATCCCGTCCACTTTGCCGCCTTGCGAAACCAGCCGGGCGACAAATTCCTGGTCCTCGGCAAAGGTCAGGCGTTCGTCGAACCCGCCCACGCGCAGAAACCAGTCGCGCCGAACGACCAGATTGGACGCGGTGCAGACCGGGTTTTCGCCCAGCACATCGGCAAGACGCGGGGGCTGCGGACTGAGGCTCGAAACAGTCCGGGCACCCTCCAGCCCTTCGGCGTCCTCGGCGATGAAGGCGATGCGGGCATAGCTGGCGGCCAGCGCAGGCTCGTCACGGTGCAGCGCGATGTGGCTGGCGAGCTTGTTGCGCGCCCACAGATCGTCGGCATCGAGGAAGGCGACCAGCGGGGCCGACGCCATGTCGACCCCCATGTTGCGGGCCGAGGATACGCCGGCGTTGCGCCGCGAGATGACGCGGATTCGCGAATCCTCTGCCGCAAGGCCAAGCAGGACCGCCAGGCTGTTGTCGGTCGAACCATCGTCGATCGCGATGATTTCGAAGGCCCCGAACGTCTGCTCGCACACCGAACGGATCGTCGCGGGAAGGGTTCCGGCGGTGTTGTAGACAGGAATGATGACCGAGATTTCAGGACGGATTACCGAGGCATCGGCATGGGAACGGGCAACCGGAAAATCGGACATGATCATGAGCAGAACTCCGAACGAAGGGCGCTGAATTTGCGAATATCAAGCGCGGGGATCAGCACCCGCGCTGCGCTGAACAGCGCTCCGAGTGTTTGCCCGGCGATCAGGCCGATGACGGCAAGCGTCAGTCCGCCAAGCGCCGCGCCGAGCCAGAGCCCGCCGAGCGCCAGCGCGCAGGTCAGGGTGCTGGTGGCGGCATCGGTCCCCACGCGCCCCTCGGCGCGCAGCCAGCTACCTGTCAGCTGCGAGAGCAGCAGGGGCACACCGGCCAGGCACATCGTGGCGATCAACGGCGCGGCAAACGCCCAGTGCGCGCCGAACACGATCGGCACATAGAATGGCGCGGCCAGCGCCTGCAGCACCGCGACCGGCACGAACACTGTGCCGCCGCCGATCACAATGCGGCGAAACACGGCGATCCGCGCGGGCCCGGCCTTTGCAGAGCAAAGCATCGGGAAGGCCACCATGCCAAAAGCCGATACCAGCGAACTGATGATGCCGACGCCGGCATTGAATGCGAAGTAATATGTGCCCAGCGCCGAAGTGCCCAGCGTGGCAGCGATGATCAGGTTGTCGCCCTGGGTGCGCAGCGCGGTCATGCCATCTGCCAGCATGATCGGGGCGGCAAACCGCAGCACTTGCGCGGCGGGCACATATCCGGCGGCGCGATCCGGCTGCCATGGTGCAGCCTGCCGGGCGAGAATGAGCCAGATCGGTGCGGTCAGCAGCTTGGGCAGCACCACAGACCAGGGGCTGGGCCAGGCGATGAGGAGCATGGCGGTCAAGATCTGGTCCGAGATAGTCTGGCTGGCCCCGATCCGGGCCAGCCGGGCCGAGCCGCCCGCGCGCATGGCCAGAAAAAACTGGACATGCCCGCCCGCCATGAAGGGATAGACCAGTGCGAGCACCGCCAACATCTCGGCCGCGACCGGGCGGTGGAGGACCAGGCCGAGCACTGCCGCAACCAGCACTTGCAAAATCATGAGCAGGCTCGTCCAGCCGATGTAGAAGCGCCGGACCGAATTGCACGTCGCGGCCAGTTCGGCGGGATCGGCGCGCACGATCTGCTGCCCGGTGCCGATCCGTTCCAGCACCCGGACGAGTTCGAACACGGTCAGCGCAAGCGCCGCCTCGCCG
>CAIKKO010000098.1 GCA_903828025.1 uncultured Sphingomonadales bacterium | reverse complement strand
CTCCGGCTCCGCGTCCTTGATCTCTGGCCGCAACTGGCCGTGGACCAGTTCGACCGTGTCGCCGAAGCGCGCCTTTAGCTCAGCATGGCGTGCCTCGGCGGCGGCAAGATCGGCGCTCTCGTTGTCGCGCACCATCGGGCAGACCCAATAGGCCTGACCGCCAGCCGCCATGTGCCGCCCGATCCCGTCGATCACTTCGGCCATCCGCTCGACCGCGATCACGCGCGTGTCGATCGCCTGCCGGCCGGGCGGCATTTCATCGAGCCGCGAGACATCCATCTCGCCATATTGCGCCAAAGTCAGCGTGCGCGGAATCGGGGTGGCGGTCATCGCCAGACAATGCGGCGTCGCCTTGCCCTTCTGCGTCAACATCAGGCGCTGGCCCACGCCGAAGCGGTGCTGCTCGTCGATCACCACGAGCGCGAGATTGCGGTAGGTCACCGCCTCCTGAAAGATCGCATGGGTGCCCACGCAAATCTGGATCGAGCCGTCCATCAGCCCCATCAGAATCGCCTCGCGCGCCTTGGCTCCGCCGCGCTGCGCGCTCTTGCCCGTCAGCAGCGATATCGTCACGCCGGTGCCAGCCAGCATCCGGATGAGCGTCTCGGCATGCTGGCGCGCAAGGATCTCGGTCGGCGCGAGCAGTGCGGCCTGCGCGCCTGCCTCCACCGCGATCAGCATCGCATGGAGCGCCACCGCGGTCTTGCCTGAACCGACATCGCCCTGCAGCAGCCGCAGCATCGGCGCGCCTTGCGCCACATCGCCCTCGATCTCGGCAATCGAGCGGGCCTGCGCGCCGGTCAGTGCAAACGGCAGCCTGAGCTTTTCGCGCAAATGCCCGTCGCCATGCAGCGCCGCCGTGCGCCGCGAGCGGTTGCTCGCGCGCACCAGCATCAGCGCAAGGCTGCTCGCGAGCAGTTCGTCATAGGCCAGCCGGTCGCGCGCGGCGGCATCGGGGTGCTTGTGCGCGCTGGCCAGCGCCGCATCCCACGCGGGCCAGCCCATTGTCTCCAGCAGCCCCGGCTCGATCCATTCGGGCAGCTTGGGCAAATGCCCTAGCGCCTGCTCCACCAGCCCCTGCACGCGCCCCTGTGTCAGCCCTTCGCACAGCGGATAGACCGGCTCGTTCAGCGTGCCGAGCAGCCCCGCACTGTCCTCCGCGATATGATCGGGATGCACCATCTGCAGCCCCTGCCCATATTGGTCGAGCCGCCCGGCCACCCAGCGCAGCGCGCCCTGCGGCAGCTGCTTTTTTGCGGTAAACGCCGCGCGGCCGAACCAGATCAGCGCGACGATATTGCCCAGCGCATCCTCGGCATGAATGCGAAACGGCCCGCGCCCAGCGGCATTGCGATGCTCACGCACCGTCAGCGCCACCACGATCTGCTCGCCCACGCTGGCCTCATCCAGATTGGCCACCGCGCGCCGCGCCACAAACCGGTCGGGCAAGTGGTAGGCAAGATCCTTCACCCGGGTGAGGCCGAGCTTCGCCAAAGGCCGCGCCAGGCCCGGCCCGACCCCCTTGAGACCGGCGGTCTCGGCAAACAGCGGATTGAGCAGATCAGGACGCATTGCGCCCCTGCATAGTCACCCCCGCCGATTTGATCCAGCGCATGGAAGCGCCGCCGCTCCCGGAACATGATCGGCTCCGGACAGTTCACACCGAACGCACCCAACGCAGGAAGGCCCGCCTATGCTCATCCCCCACGGCACCATCATCGCCATCGTCGACGGCGCGCATTTCGCTCTGCTGCGCAACAGCGGCGACGAGGCCGAGCCCGTTCTCGAAGCCCACGCCATGCCCGCGCTCGATATGCACGGCCATGCCTCGGGCGGCCAGCACAGCCACAAGAGCGGCCACGATCCCGCGAGCCAGGTCATCGAGGCGCAGCACAGCGCCGCCGTGGTCGAATGGCTCAACCACGAGGTACTGGCGCACCGCATCCACGATCTGATCGTGATCGCCTCACCCCGCACGCTCGGCGAACTGCGCCCGCACTATCACGGCCAGCTCAAGCACGTGCTGCGCCGCGAACTCGCCAAGGAGATGGGCGGCAAGACCGGCACCGAAGTGCTCCACGCGCTCAGGGCCTGAAGGTGAACCGCGAAACAGTTCCCCTTGCCCCATAGGCGCGGGGCTTGCCGCTTGCCCCATGCGCATGGTCCAGCGTATCGGGCAGGGATGACCGAAACCGACTCCTCACCCCAGCACCGCCTTGCGCGGATGAAGTTCCGCGCCTGGCATCGCGGCACGCGTGAGGCGGACTATATGATCGGCTGCTACTTCGATCGCTATTCGGCGGGCTGGGACGAGGCGGACATGGCGTGGTTCGAACGCCTGCTCGATGAAGACGATGTTGATATCATGGCATGGGCGCTCGGCACCGCCGATGTCCCCGCCGTCTACGCCGGGCCGCAGATGGAGGCCATGCGCCGCCTCGACTACGTCACGATCCCGCGGTGATCCGCCAGAATGCCTGATCTCAATCGCATCCTTTCGGCCACGATTCCGCTCACGCTCGCCTCGGTCGCGCGCGGGGCGCAGCCGCTCGTGCTCGCCGACCTCGCCCGCGCCGCCGCGTCCAAGCCGTCCGCAGGCCGCACCGTGTTCATTGCCGCGGATGACAGCGCGATGCGTGCGATCCACGAAAGCGCCGCCTTCTTCGCGCCCGAGCTCGAAGTCGTCGAATACCCCGCGTGGGACTGCCTGCCGTTCGACCGCGCCTCCCCCGCGATGTCGGTCAGCGCCCGCCGCCTCGCCG
>CAIKKO010000097.1 GCA_903828025.1 uncultured Sphingomonadales bacterium | reverse complement strand
TTTGCCGATGCCGACTGGCTCGATGCCGCCGCCGCGCTGGCGATGCGCGGACGGCCGCTCAGCCGCCCCAATCCCGCTGTCGGCGCGCTGATCGTGCGCGAGGGCCGCGTGATCGGGCGCGGCTGGACACGCGCCGGAGGCCGCCCCCACGCCGAGGCCGAAGCGCTCGCGCAGGCCGGAGCAGCCGCGCGCGGGGCCGCCGCGTATGTCACACTTGAACCGTGCGCGCATACCAGCGCGCGCGGCCCCGCCTGCGCCCAACTGCTGCGCGAAGCGGGCCTCGCGCGGGTCGTGATCGGCTGCCCGGACCCCGATCCGCGCACGGCTGGCGAGGGGTTGGCCCTGCTCCGGGCCGCCGAAATCGCGGCAGAAGTGCTTCCCTCCCCCGCCGCCTCCCGCTCGCTGGAAGGCTATCTGATCCGCGCCCGTGAAGGCCGACCGCACACCACGCTCAAGCTGGCTACGTCGCTCGATGGCTGCATCGCCATGGCCGATGGCACGAGCCAGTGGATCACCGGTGCCGAAGCCCGCGCCCACGGCCATGCCATACGCGCGCGCGCTGACGCGATCCTTGTGGGCGGCGGCACGCTGCGCGCCGACAGGCCCCGGCTCGATGTGCGCCTGCAGGGGCTGGAAGCCCGCAGCCCCGCGCGTTGGGTGCTGACACGCGGTGCCGCGCCGGAAGACTGGCAGGCAGTGCGCGATGCGGCCAGTGCCGGGTTCGATGGGGCGCAATATCTCCTGATCGAAGGCGGCGCGGGCGCGGCGGCAGCGTTTCTCGCCGCCGACCGGGTAGACCGCCTGCTGCTCTACCGCGCCCCGATCGTGCTGGGCGCAGGACGGCCCGGGATCGGCGATATCGGGCTGACAGCGCTGGCCGACGCGCACGGCCGCTGGCAGCTGACCGACCGCAGACGGCTTGGCAGCGATACGCTCGACGTCTACGACCGCACGCGCTGAAGGAGAGCCCGCTCATGTTTACCGGTATCATCACCGAAGTCGGCACTATCCGCGCCATCGCCAACAAGGGCGACGTGCGCATCACCATCGGCTGCGCGATGGACCCCGCGAAGATCGCCATCGGCGCTTCGATCGCCTGTTCGGGCGTGTGCCTCACCGTGGTCGATCGCGGCGGCACGGCGGGTGACAGCTGGTTCGCAGTCGATGTGTCGGGCGAAACGATCAGCCGCACCGCACCCGCGCAGTGGCACGAAAGCGCAGCCCTGAACCTCGAACCCGCGCTCAAGCTGGGCGACGAACTGGGCGGCCATATCGTCACCGGCCATGTCGATGCGGTGGGCTCGGTGGTTTCGAACGATCGGATCGGCGGCTCGTGGCGGGTGATCGTCTCGGCCCCGGCTGAACTCGCGCCCTATATCGCCGCCAAGGGCTCGATCACGGTCGACGGCGTCTCGCTCACGGTCAACGAAGTGGACGACCAGCCCGATGGCGCGTGCCACTTCATGCTCAACATCATCCCGCACACCGCCGAAGTGACCACGCTGGGCAAACTTGTGCCGGGCCGTGAGGTCAATCTCGAGATTGACGTGCTCGCGCGCTATCTGAAGCGGATGCAGAGCCTGCAGGCGGCAGGCTGAGCCTCAGCCAGCGATATCGCGCAGCGCCTCGATGAAGGTTTCGATATTGCCGGTGGTCAGACCGGCAATGTTGATCCGGCCCGAACCCGCCATATAGACGCCGTGGCGCTCGCGCAGCGCCATGATCTGCTCGCCCGAAAGCGGCAGCATCGAGAACAGGCCCTTCTGCCCCCCGAGCGGTGCCATGTTGAGCGGGCCGATCTGCTGCGCCGCTGCCAGCCGCGCGCGCACTTCGGCCATGCGCGCCCGCATTTGGGCCAGCTCATGGAGCCACTCTGCAGACAGCGCCGCATCGCCCAGAATGATCCGCACCGCCGCCGCGCCGTGATCGGGCGGCATCGACCAGCTGGCGCG
>CAIKKO010000096.1 GCA_903828025.1 uncultured Sphingomonadales bacterium | reverse complement strand
TGCGCCGTTACCAGCACCTTGTGAACAAAGGTATGAAATGGCGAATAAAACAGCTTCATGATCAATCCTCCTGCACCGTTAGAACCTGTGCCTCAACCGGGGCATCAACCTGTGATTGCATTCGCGACTGAGCTGATGCTATGCCAATGGTCTGGACCAATCAACAAGGTACGCAAACCCCATGTCGAGCTATGTGGAAGGCTTCACCGCCCCGGTCAAACTGGATTACCGCACGAGCGCGCTGATCGTCGTCGATATGCAGAACGCCAGCGGCAGCCGCGCGCATGGCCTTGGCAAATGGTTGGACGAGCGCGGTGAACTGGCCAGCGCCGACTACCGGTTCGACCGGATCGATGCGCTGCTGATTCCGCAGATTAGTAAGTTGCTTGCTGCGTTTCGCGCGCTACACGCGCCGGTCATTCACCTGACCGTCGGCAGCGAACGAAGCGATTACAGCGATGCGCCACGCCATATGCGGCCCTTTTTCGAAGCCACGAACAACCATCAGGGCACGGTTGAGCATGAAATCGTCGAAGCGCTGCGTCCGGTGCCAGGCGAAGCGGTGTTCAACAAAGTGACGATGGGCGGCTTCGCCTCGACCGGCCTCGGCGCTCACCTCACCAGCCGCGGCATCCGCGAGATCATCGTCACCGGAGTCTCGACCAACAACTGCGTGGGCATGACCGGGCAGGAGGCGGCGGATCGCGGTTTCGGTGTGGTGCTGGCCTCCGATGCGACCGGCACGTGCAGCGACCGCATGCAACTCGCATACGAAGACACATTCCGGCGTCTGTGGGGCCGCGTCGCCACCGTGGACGAGGTGATCGCGGAGGTCACCGCATCCGCCACCGCCACTCCTGCCACAACCGCCTGAAGGAACTGCCAGAATGGTTGCCAAAGCGCTCGAAGTTCGCCCGCTGACAGAAACGTTCGGGGCTGAAGTGCTGGGGGTTACGCTCTCGGGCACGATCGACCCGGACACGTTGGCCGAAATCAAGGCGCTGTGGCTGCGCTATAGCATCCTGCTGTTTCGCGAGCAGACGATGAGCAAGGACGATCAGGTCGGCTTCAGCCGCCTCATCGGACCGCTCGAAATTCACCTGCGCGCGGAATGGCTGAACGATACGCATCCCGAATTGTTGCAGATCACCAATATCCGCAAGGACGGCAAGGCGACCGGCGCGCTCGCCGATGGCGAAGTGGGCTGGCATTTCGATCAGATCTATTTGCCGCGACCCGCGATCGGCTCGCTGCTGTATTCGATCAAGATCCCGCCGGTGGGGGGAGGCACGCATTTTGCCGACATGACATCGGCCTATCTGCGGTTGCCGCAGCATCTCAAGCAGATCGTCGACGGGCGCAACGCGATCCAGTCCTACGTCGCGTTCAATTCGCGCTATTCGACCGATCCCAACGCGGTGCAGACCCGGATGACGCCCGATATCGCGCATCCGCTGGTCCGCACCCACCCCTATAGCGGGCGGAGGGCGCTTTATGTCTGCCCGGGGATGACAATCAAGATCTGCGGGTTGCCTGACGATGAAAGCCGCGCGGTGCTTGATGAACTGTTCGAGTGGCAGGCACGCGAGGAGTTTGTCTATCGCCACGATTGGGCGCTTGGCGACGGCCTGCTGTGGGACAACGCGTGCACCATGCACCGCCGCGACGATTT
>CAIKKO010000095.1 GCA_903828025.1 uncultured Sphingomonadales bacterium | reverse complement strand
GGTCTATTGCCTGATGGCGGGGCTGATCGGCCTGATCTGCATCGTCACCTTGCGCGCGCCCGATACGCCCCGGCCCGAGCAAGGCACCTTGCACGAGGCGCTGGCACAGCCGGGCGAGCTGGAACCACGCGCGCGGGGGCTGGCGCTGCTGGTGGTCGGCACCAGCTGGGCTTGGGCCATCGGCACGATCATCCGCTTCATGATCGTGATGCTGAGCCCGCTGGGCCCGGGCGAGAAGCACCCCTCGGTAGGCGATTTCACCCGCGAATATGCCCCGCTGATCGTGCTGGCGACGGTGGCGGTGCCGCTGGTGGTGGCCGCGACGACCAATCTGCTGAAGCGGCAAGGGCGCGCGGTGCTTCGGGCACCCGATACCCGCGTTTCGGCAGCGCGAACGGCGGCCAACCACCTCTATATCGCGCTGATCGCACCGCTGGCAGAACTCGTCGCGCGGCTCGGCTGGGGGGTGCTGGTGGTGATCGGCATGATCCTGACGTACACGCTGTGCTACAACGTGTGGTCGAGCTTCGCCTTCCCGTTCTACCTCGAGCATCTGAAATACACCAAGGATGATGTGGCCTTCGCCTCCAAAGTCTTCGGCATTTTCATGACCATCGCGGGGATCAGTCTGGGCGGCTATCTGTTCTTGCGGCTGGGCCGCATGCCGACGATCCTGATCGGCGCGATCCTCCCGATGCTGGGTAATTTCGTCTACGCCGATCTGGCCGAGGGTGCGGTGGCGATTGATGCGGTGGGGCGCGCGCTGGGGCTGCACTGGCTGTTCGCGCTGTTCGGCTTCGATCCGCGCATGATCCGGCTCTTGCTCGCGATCAGCTTCGAGAATGTCTCGACCGGCATCGCGGGCGCGGCCTTTGTCGCCTATCTCTCGGGCATCGTCTCCAAGCGCTACACGGCGGTGCAATATGCGCTGCTCTCCTCGCTGACGTTCCTGATCGGCTCGCTCGGGCGCGGGATCGCGGGGGAGGCGTTCGACCTCTACGGCTATGCGACGGTGTTCCGCTGGACGGCGGCGGCGGGGCTGGTGGCGGTGCTGTTCGTGTGTCTGGAATGGGTGCGGGTTAGCCGGACGGTGGTGTCCGAACCCACTCCCTGACCCCACCCCCGTTCGTGTCGAGCGAAGTCGTGGGGCTCGACACGAACGGTGTTTTTTAATCCGGCGCTTCGTCGTTCCGGCGCAGCACATCGCCCGCAACATACAGCGAGCCTGCGATCAGCACGTCCCCCTCGGGTGGCAGCGCGGCCAGGGCCTGCGCGACATCGGTGAAACTCCGCACCGACAGCGACGTGAACGGGGCAAAATCGGCCGGGCTGTGGGCTTCGTGGCCGGGTGCCGGGACGATCGAGACCGAGGCGAGGCGGCCCTCCAGCGGGCGCAGAATGGCGCTAGGGTCTTTCGAGGTCAGCATACCCATGATGAGATGGAGCGGCGCGGAACCGGCGAAATGCCGGGCGATGGCGAGCCCGGCATCGGGGTTGTGCCCGCCATCGAGCCAGACGGTGCGCGGGCCTGCCAGCGCCGTCAGCGGCCCCGCGCCGAGGCGCTGCAGCCGCGCGGGCCAGCGGGCGGCGCGGATGCCTGCCGCCATGGCGTCGGCGCTCACCGGCACCGCGCTCTGGTGGCGCAGCATGGCGACCGCGAGCGCGGCATTGTCCGCCTGATGCGTGCCCGCGAGCGTGGGGAGCGGCAGTTCGAGCGTGCCTTGCGCATCGCGGTAGCGGATCGTTTCGCCCACATCGGCCCACCAGTCGCGGCCGCGCAGGAGCACGGGCGCACCGATTGTGTCCGCCGTCGCGAGCACGCTGGCCAGCGGCGAGGCCGGGTAGCTCTGCGTGACGAGCGGCGCGCCGGGCTTGGCGATGCTGGCCTTTTCGAACGCGATCCGCGCGAGGGGTTCTTCGGGGGTGCCAGATTCGGGCACGAGCAGGAAGGACTCGTGGTCGATGCCCAACGTGGCGATGCCGCAGACGGCGGGGTGTTCGAGCACATTGGTGGCATCCAGCCGCCCGCCAAGCCCGGTCTCGATCACGCAGGCATCCGCCGGGGTCTCGGCGAAAGCGAGGAACGTGGCGACGGTGGTGACTTCGAAGAAGCTGGGGCCGAGGTCTGCAGACGCATCGAGGACGCGTTCGAGGAGATCGGCGAGGCTTGCGTCGCTGATCAAGTGCCCGGCGACGCGGATGCGTTCGTTGTAGCGCACCAGATGCGGCTTGGTCGCGGTGTGGACGGTGAGGCCCTGCGCCTCCAGAATCGCGCGCAAGTACGCGCAAGTCGAGCCTTTGCCATTGGTGCCTGCAACGTGGAACACCGGCGGCAGGTGGCGCTGCGGATTGCCGAGCCGGGCGCAGATATCACGCACGGTATCAAGCCCGAGGCGGCCTTGCGGGAGCGAAAGCGCGCCGAGCCGGTCAAGCTGCGCCTGTACGCGGGGGTTTTCGGAAATAGCGAAGTCGCGCATGGAAGAACCCCTCCGTCAGTCCTTCGGACTGCCACCTCCCCATTTGCGCGTTCCGCGAAAATGGGGAGAACAATTCTGGTCCTCCCCATTTTCCCCTGAGCTTGTCGAAGGGGCAAATGGGGAGGTGGCCCGCGTCAGCGGGTCGGAGGGGCCTAGACCTGCTCTTTCGACGCCATCAAAAACCCGATCGCGCGCGCCAGCGTCGCTTTCAGATCATGCCTTGGCACGACCATGTCGATCATCCCGTGCGCGTGGAGATACTCCGCGCGCTGAAAGCCTTCGGGGAGCTTTTCGCGGATCGTGTCCTGAATCACGCGCTGCCCGGCAAAG
>CAIKKO010000094.1 GCA_903828025.1 uncultured Sphingomonadales bacterium | reverse complement strand
TCCCGCGCCTCGTCGATTTCTACATGCGCGGCCTGCTCGATCTCGACAGCATCATCGCTGAGCGCATCCCGCTGGAAGGCATCAACGAGGGCTTCGAGAAGATGAAGCAGGGTCACTCCGCCCGCTCGGTCATCGTGTTCGACCAGTGACCGACGCGCCGATCGACGCTCAGGCCGCCTTCACCGGCACCGTCCTTCCCGAAGGCGCGGACCGGCTGGACGAAGCGAAGCTGACCACGTGGTTCGAAGCGCATGTTGCAGGCTTCCAAGGCCCGCTCAGCGTCTCGAAGTTCAAGGGCGGCCAGTCCAACCCCACCTACAAGATCGACGCCCCCTCCGGGCCTTACGTCCTGCGCCGCAAGCCGCTGGGCAAACTCCTCCCCTCCGCCCACGCGGTGGACCGCGAGTTCAAGGTGCAGTCCGCGCTCGCCCCCACCGGCTTCCCCGTCGCTCCGCAATACGGCCTCTGCACCGATGACAGCGTGGCCGGCGCGATGTTCTACGTGATGGGCTGCGTCGATGGCCGCACCATCTGGGACGGCGCGATGCCCGGCGCGACCCCCGAAGACCGCCGCGCCACCTATTTCGCGATGGTCGATACTCTCGCCCAGCTTCACGCGGTGGACGTGGATGCCGTCGGCCTCGGCACCTTCGGCAAGCCCGGCAACTACTTCGGCCGCCAGGTCGATCGCTGGACCAGGCAATACCGCCTCTCCGAAACCGAAACCATGGAGCCGATGGAGCGCCTGATCGCATGGCTGCCCCAAACCCTTCCGGTGCAAGACCGCGTCAGCGTCGTCCACGGCGACTACCGCATCGACAATATGATCTTCGCGCACGGCGCGCCCAAGCCCCTCGCCGTGCTCGATTGGGAACTCTCCACCCTCGGCGATCCCCTCGCCGATTTCACTTATTTCGCCATGGCCTGGTCCACCGAAAACGGCGGCCGCAGCGGCGTGATGGACCTCGACCGCAAGGCTCTGGGCATCCCCGAACTCAGCGAAGTGGTCGAGCGCTACTGCGCCGCCACCGACCGCGAGGACGTCCCCAACATGGACTGGTACCTCGCCTACAACTACTTCCGCCTCGCTGGCATCATCCAGGGCATCAAGAAACGCTACCTCGACGGCACAGCAAGCAGCGCACACGCCAAAACGATGTCCGACCGGGTGGGCCCGCTGGCGAATATGGCGTGGGAGTACGCAGTGAAAGCCGGCGCCTGACCAATTCCTCCCCGGCACGGGAAGGGGGACCACCGAAGGTGGTGGAGGGGCACCCGAGTTACGGCGAGTTACGGTGACGGGTTCAATTACCCCCAAATATCACCACTCCCCGCCCTGCTTCTCGATCATCGCCAGCTGCGCGCGCTTGGCTTTGGTGCGGCGGGTGCAGCGGCCTGCACGGCCATGTGTCCCCCGTCACCCGGCGCAGGCATTGGTATTTTTTCGGATATTGGATGCAAAATTCTAGGGTGACACGGTGTCAACCTCTGTCACCCTCAAACCGCGCCTCACCCGCAAATTCCCGGGATCCAAAGGCGATGGCTCTTGCCCGCCAGAGGCCATTCGCGACGGTCGGCAGGCTCAGGCGGCAAACAATCCGGCGAACTGCTTGCGCAGCTCGGCCTTGAGCACTTTGCCCATCGCGTTGCGCGGGAATTCTGCGACGAGGCGGATGGCCTTGGGCTGCTTGAAGCGGGCGAGTTTCTCCGCCGCCACCGCCGCGATCAGCGCCGGGTCCATGTCGGGCCGATCTGCTGTCACGATCGCCACCACCGCCTCGCCGAAATCGGGGTGCGGCACGCCGATGATCGCCACGTCGGTCACGCCGTCCACTTCGGCGAGCACCATTTCGAGTTCGGCCGGATAGATGTTGAACCCGCCGGAAATGATCAGGTCCTTCGAGCGCCCCGCAATGGTCACGCGCCCGGTGGCATCGCGAAAGCCGGTGTCGCCGGTGACGAAGAACCCGTCAGGCCCGATGGCTTCGGCGGTGGCTTCGGGCCGCCGCCAGTAGCCTGCGCAGAGGTTCGGGCCGCGGATCTCGATCTCGCCGACCTCGCCGGGGGGGAGCTCGGCCCGCACTTCCCCGCCGACCACGCGCAGCTCCACGCCGGGCAGCGGATAGCCCACCGTGCCCGGAATCCGGCCGTCTTGTTCATAGCGGTTGGAGGTGATCATCACCGCTTCGGTCATGCCATAGCGCTCGAGGATGCGCTGCCCGGTCCGTTCCTCGAACTCGGCGAAGACCGAAGGCAACAGCGGCGCCGAACCGCAGACGAACAGGCGGATGGCCGCTGTGGCGGTGCGGTCGAAATCGGCGCGGTCGAGCAGCCGGGTGTAGAACGTCGGCACGCCCATGAACACACTCACCGTGGGCAGCAGGCCGACGACTTTCGCCGCATCGAACTTGGCGAGCATGCGGATCGTCGCCGCGCTGTAAAGCCCGAGGTGGAGCGCCACGAACAGCCCGTGGGCATGGAACATGGGCAGCGCATGCAGGATCGTGTCCGCGTCCGAAAACTGCCAGGTGTCGTAAAGCGCGGCGACGTTGGAGGAGAGGTTGCGGTGCATCAGCATCGCGCCCTTGGGCCGCCCGGTGGTGCC
>CAIKKO010000093.1 GCA_903828025.1 uncultured Sphingomonadales bacterium | reverse complement strand
CTTGCCCGCCGTCGGCGCTGCCAAACACGTAAAGGTCCAGCCCGTCGCGCGGCGCGTCTGATTGGCGCAGGAGCAGTTCGTCGGGCACGTCATCGCGCACGCGCACCAGCGCGTTGCCAGCATAGAACTCCGCCAGCGCAGCGCGCAGCGCATCGGGCTTGGCGGCAGACGGCATGGCGGAGAGCGTCAGCGGCACTTCGACCACCATGCCGCGAAACGCCGGCACCACGGCGGGCGAAAACAGCGGCGGGTGCACGAGCCCGGCCTGCGCCTGCATTTCGGCGACATGCTTGTGCCCAAGCGCAAGGCCATAGGCCCGGAAAGCGATGTCCGTGTCCGCCTCGAACCGCGCGATCAGCGCCTTGCCGCCGCCCGAATAGCCCGAGACGGCGTTCACCGTATAAGGCCAGTCAGCGGGCAGCAGCCCCGCGCGCACCAGCGGCACGATCAAGCCGAGGAAGCCGGTGGGATAGCAGCCGGGGTTCGAAACGCGCGTTGCCGCCGCCACCGCCTCGCGCCCCACGATCTCGGGAAAGCCATACGTCCAGCCCGGCGCGACCCGGTGCGCGGTCGATGCGTCGATCACGCGGGTGCGCTCGTTGGCGATCAGCGAGACCGCCTCACGCGCGGCATCGTCGGGCAGGCACAGGATCGCGACATCGGCGGCGTTGAGCGCATCGGCGCGCGCCTGCGGGTCTTTGCGCTGCGTATCGCTCAGCGCGATCAGGCTGAACTCGGCGCGCCCGGCCAGCCGGTCAGCGATTTCGATGCCGGTGGTGCCCGCTGCGCCGTCGATGAAAACTGCAGTCGTCATTGCGCAGCCAGCGCGGTCATCGGCAGGTAGCCGACAAACCCGTCCTCGCCCTGCTGGCCCCAGCCCCAGCCGCCCGAAATGTCGAGCAAGTTGAACGTCTCGCCCGCACCGAGCGCCGCGACAACGTCCGCCTCGGCGCGTCCGGCCGCGTGCAGCGTCGCGCCCGCAGTGCCCACCGCGCGCGCCACCGGCACCGCATAGTGCGAGACGAACACCTGCCCGGCATAGCGCACATGCGCCAGATCGCCGCGCACCGGGCGCCGGGTTGCCTCGCCCTTGGGCGCAGGCCCGGTCAGCGCATGGCCCGCATGCAGCGCGGGAAGAGTCAAGTCGGTCTCGGCAGTCAATGGGCTATCCCGGAAGTCGAAGACCGGGCGCTTAGAGGCATCGGGCTCCGGGTTCAAGGCGCAGAGGCTGCGTTGAAGCGCTGGAGGATGAGCCCCCATGCCGCGCGCAGCCCCAGCGCCTCGCCGCCTTTGGGCCGACCGGGCTTGCTCGCGGGCCGCCAGGCAAACGTATCGAAATGCGCCCAGTCCACGCCTTCGGCCACAAACCGGTCGAGGAACAGCGCCGCCACGGTGGCCCCTGCGAACCCGCCCGAGGGGCTGTTCTGCATGTCCGCGACATCGGATTTAAGCATTTCGCGGTAGCCATCGTGGAGCGGCAGCCGCCAGCACGGATCATCGCGTTCCAGCCCAGCGGCGATCAGGCCCGCCGCCGTTGCGTCATCCCTCGCGAACATTGCGGGCAAATCGGGGCCGAGCGCGACGCGCGCCGCGCCGGTCAGCGTGGCGAAATCAATCAGCAGTTCGGGCTTGCTCTCGCAGGCGCGCACCAGCGCATCGCCCAGCACCAGCCGCCCTTCGGCATCGGTGTTGGTGATCTCCACCGACAGGCCCGAGCGCGCGCGCAGAATATCGCCCGGACGAAAGGCATGGCCGGAAATCGCGTTCTCCACCGCCGGGACCAGCAGATGCAGCCGCACTGGCAGGCCCGCGCCCATTACCAGGCTCGCCAGCGCGAGGGCATGCGCCGCGCCGCCCATGTCCTTCTTCATCAAGGCCATGCCCGAGCTGGGCTTGATATCCAGCCCGCCCGAATCGAAGCACACCCCCTTGCCGACAATGGCCAGACGCGGGTGCGCGAGGTCGCCCCACTCCAGCTCGATCAGCCGGGGCGCAAACCCGCGCGCCGCCGCGCGGCCGACCGCGTGGATCATCGGATAGCCCTGCTCCAGCGCATCGCCGCTGATCACATGGATCGCAGCGTGGTGCGCCTTGGCGAGCGCGCGGGCCTCCGCCTCCAGCTGCGCGGGGCCCATGTCCTCGGCGGGGGTGTTGACCAGATCGCGCACCATCATCACCGCGGCGCTCTCCGCCAGCGCCGGGTCGATGGCCTTGACCGCGCCGGTCAGCAGCACGCGCGGGCCGGTGGACGCGGGATCGGTGCGATATCGGTCAAAGCGGTATTGCGCGGTGATCCAGCCGAACAGCGCCGCGCCTTCACGCCCGGTTGCGGCGGCCAGACGGTAGGTGCCCGCAGGCAACCTCTCGGCCAGCGGCGCAAGGCACCATGTGCCCAGCTTCGCCGCATCGGCCGCGCCGCCCACCGCGAACCATGCGTCGCCATCGGGCACGATCGCCGTCTCGCCCGCGCCGCCTTCGAAGCCTTGCCCCGCGAGCACCGCCCGCTGGCCCGCGCTCAGGCCCGCAAGCCACGCGGGCAGGCCCGCCTTGTCCAAAACGTGTAACGGCGTGGCCTTCTGGCCGCGATCGGGCTGGATCAGTGCATCAAGCTGGTTCATCGTGGCTGCCATGCTTGCCGCAGGAGCGCGGCGAGTGCGAGAGGAAACTTTGCGATGCGCCCGATAGGACTGGTTCTGCCGCTGCTGGCGACTTTGGCCGCTTGCCAGCAGGCCGCGCCCCCTGCCGCCGCGCCGAGCCATACCGCCGCCGCACCCGCACCAACAGCTCCGCCCGAACCTGCCGCCACCGCGCGCATCGTGCGCGAAAGCACTGACCTCTATGAATTCGATTACAGCTATCCCGCCGCCGCCGCCGCGATCCCCGCCTTGCGCGATTGGCTGGAGGCGGACCTCATGCGTATGCGCGCGGCGCTGGCATCCGATGCGAAGGAAGGGCGCACCGATTCGAAAGCAAACGGCTACCCGTTCAATCCTTATAGCGCGGGGAGCGCGTGGCAGGTGGTGACCAATCTGCCGGGCTGGCTCAGCCTCTCGGCCACCGTCAGCAG
>CAIKKO010000092.1 GCA_903828025.1 uncultured Sphingomonadales bacterium | reverse complement strand
GGGCGAGGTGATCGCCGCCCGGCTCTAACGCCCGATGCCGAGGAAGGCGAGGCTGTGGCTGTCGAACTTCATCCGCAGCGCGGCGAACACGCCCTTGGTGGTTTCGCGCGCGGCGGCGAAATCGCGGTCGCGGAACCCGATCACGTTGTAGCCAACCACGACCATGACATTGTCCGCCGGGACGATCCCGATCTGCGGGCCGACCGCGAACGAGGTCGTGCCATCCGAAAGGCTGCGGCGCACCGTGGCGCTGCCGCCCACTTCGATATGCTGGCCAAGCCCGATGCGCACGTCGGCACCGGCGAGCACGGTCGTGCCCTTCAGATCAAAGCCTTGGTATGCATCAAGATTGTGCCGCGCGGCCACGAACACGCCGATTTCGGTGCGCTGCACCATCTGCCCGTCGACCCGGCCGGTCGGCGTCCAATCGCCCGAGAAACTGGCGACGATCCGGCGCGATTTGGCATCGCCCGTCACGCTGAGCGCAGTGCCGTCTCCACCATTGGCGGGGGCGTTCGGGTCCGCGGCACTTGTGCCCACATGGACAATATCGCTGCGGAACTCGAGCTTGGCGAGGAACGCGAAGGGCGCGGTTGCCGGGCGGTGCGCGATCGAAAGCGCGGCGCTGCCGACCTCGCTCACCGCGCCGGTCGTATCATGCATCGAGGCCCAGGTCACCGCGCCGCCGACCACGCTGCCTTCGCCCATTTGCCGGATCATGCCGAAAGTGACGCCCTTGCGCTTCGAAAACGCCCCGTCGCGCAGTTCGCCGCGCGTGGTCGCGCTCCAGCGGCCCGAGCGCCAGGTCGCGCCCAGCGTATAGGCGGTGAAGTCCTCCGCGATCGTGGTCTGGCTGCTCGCGCCGACCACCGCTGTGCCGCCATTGGTGGCGAGCGCGCTCTTGCCGCCGATCACTTTGTTGCCGTCGATGGTTGCGTCGATTGTCACGCTCTTGCTCACCGGCAGCGACTGCGCGAGTCCATAGGACGCGAAGGCGCGCTTGCCCTGCTCCTGAATGCTCTGACCGCTGCTATCGGATGGCTTGGTGGTCTGCTGGCCGAGCACCGTGGCGATGCGCGCGCCGGACCAGGGGGCAAGCTCGATGCCGCCGCGCAAGGTGCGGGTCTCGCCCTGGCCGCCGTTGCCGATCTCGTAATCGCTGATCACGCGCAGATCCGGCGTGATCGCATAGCGCGCGCCGATCCGGTAGCGCGGCGGCTGGTACGAAGTCGCGTCGCTTTTGCCGATCGAGATCGACCCTGCCGCGCTGAGCTCCAGCTTGTTGTCGAACAGGCGCTTGGTCGTGCCCGCTTCGATCAGGGTGGTGGAGCCGCCGCTCGCGCCCGTAGCGCTCGCGCCGCCCGCCAGTGTTTCGCTGTAGCGCGCGAGCCCAAGGCGCATTTCGGTGCCGGGGCTGGTCCAGGTCGTGCCAAGCTGGACCGCGCTGCGGTGCGAGTTGTCGATCAGCGAGCTGTCATACCATGCCGTGGCGCTCAGCGACCACTTCGGGTTCAGCCGGTAGCGGGTGTCCACGCCGATCTTGCGGCGGCCAAGCTCGCCGATGCTGACTTGGCCCACGCCGAAATTGGCATCGAGCGAGCGGATATAGGCGAGCACATCGAGCCGCGCGTCATGGCGCTCTGCCTCGATCATCCACGCCGCTTTGGTGCCGCTGGCGGCCGGAACGGTGCCCGAGGCGCGGCTCACGGCGGCTTCGGCGCGCAGTTCGGTCTTGGTTCCCACAAAGACCTTGGCATCGACCGCGCCCAGATTGGTGCGCATGACCGCCGCGCCCGCCGCGGCCGAGGCATCGCTGATCGCGGTCGCGCCGAGGCGCACCTTCTCGCTCTTGTTGCGCCATTCGCCGCGCAGGCCCGCGTTCCACGCCCCGCCGTTCAGCGTGTCGATTTCGTAATCGACGACAATCGTCTGCGGGTTGAGATTGGCATCGCGGCTCAGCACCGGTTGTTTGAACGTGATCGTGCCGGACAGCTGGTCGATGTCGTAATCGAGGAAACGGGCCATGACCTGGCTGTTGACCACGACCTCGGAACGGAAGCGATCACGAACCTCTATGGTTACAGTTTCGCTATTCGGCACCAGCGCACGGCTGGAAAGCTGGTAGGGCCCGCTGATGCCGCCACCGGGGATCTGGTCGCGCCGATGCGTGGTTGCGACTTTGGCGGCATAGCCTTCGGTGCGCAGCGCACCCAGCCGCGCTTCGGCCTTCACGCCGGTCATCGTGCGCTGATAGCGACCGAGTTGGGTGTGATCGAACGCGGTGGCGAAATCGCCGAACATCGCGCGCACTTTGCTGCTCTCGATCCGCACATAGAGCTTGTTGACGCTGGCCGCATCGAACCGGCGGTCCGAGCCATCGGCAAAGATCGTGTAATAGGCTTTGGGATCGAGGCCGCCGAGCAGGAGCTGTTCGGCGCGTTGCTTGCCGCTGTCATAGGAGATCGTGGTCAGGTATTTGCCCTTGATCCGCCCTTTGGCATAGAACGCGACGCGCGCGTGATCGCCCAGATTGCTGTCGAAATGGCCGCTACGCTGCATGTGATCGGCGATGGTTTGTGCGCCCACCGCGCCCTCGGCCAGCCCCACCAGCGTCCACTTCGCCTCACCCGGAACCACCCAGGTTTCCAGCACCTGATTGCGCTTCACTTCGCGGTCGGTGAACTGGAACGTGAGATCGAGACCACCGCTGACCATGGTCGGCGCGAGTTCGACCAGCGCAATACCGTCGTCGCCTTTGACGACCCAGGTCGGTGGTGTGCGGTCGAGGCCCGAAAGCACACGGTTCTGCATGGCATCGAGCGCCTGCGCGCTTTCGTAGGGCGCGGAGAGCGTGATCGGGCCGGAAATACCGGCATGGACCGGGCGGCCGGCGCGGTCGAGCACGCGGATCGCGACGACCGGGCGGGTCGCGCCGTCGGCAACGAGGTGCGAGCGGCCGGGCACCAGTTCAACCCGCGCCGGGGTCGCGCCGAAATGCACCGTGCGCGTCAGCGTCTGCGCCAGCGCGCCGTCGGCCTCGTGGATTTCGGCATCAATCCGGGTGTCCTCGCCGCCCAGCGGGATGCCTCGCCAGATGCTCACGGCATAGCCCTGGGGCGCGTTGTGCGCGCCATCGAACGCGAGCTTGTCAACTGGCTTGCCGTCGATCTTCAGCACCACGGTCTGCCCTTTGCGGTGGCGGATCACCACGCGGGTGGTGGGGGCGCGCGGGTTGTAGTCGGCCGCGGGGAACAGGAATGCGGTGGGGCCATCGCCCAGCGCGACCCAGTCGGTCTCACCGCCCGCCGCGACGCGGTCGGTGTCTGCTGCCGGGGACGCGGCGGCAGCGGCAGCGGCGGCCGCAGCCAGCGTTTCAGGCGGCACGGTTGCGGCAAAATCGGCGACAACGAGGCTACCGCCCTGGCCGATCACGAAGCGCGAGGCCGCGCTGCCGGCGCTGCGGGTGGAGCGCGCGCAATCGACGAACTGGCCGCCCTTGGGCAGCGTAACCTCTTGGGCTTCAACGACATGCGTGCCGGGCATCAGCCCTTCGAAGTGGTAGCGGCCCTCGGCATCAGTGACCGCGAAGCTGCCGTCCTCAAGCACCAGGCGCACGCCGCCGATGCCGGGGCGCGGGGATTTGCGCGTATTCGGCACCGAGCAATCGCCCAGCGACACGCGCCCGATCAGGGTCATGGTCGAGGCGAGATTGTCGCGTTCGATGCGCACAGCCGCGCTTGATGTTGCGGTCAGTCCGCGCGCGTCGATCGCGTCAACCCGGTTGACCGCCTGACCAGCCGCCGCTTCGGGCCGCACGGTCATCGCGTACGTCACGGTGCGGGTGGCACCGGGATCGATCGTGCCGATCGCAATGGTCAGCGTGCGTCCGTCCGGCGCGACCGTAACCGTGTCCTTCGGCGCCTTCGCGCCGTCGAGCCGGATCGTGCCGGGGCGCAGCCTGAGGCTGGCGGAGGGTTTGTCGGTCAGCACGACACCGCGCTTGGAGTGTGAACCATCGGGGTTACGAACGGTGACGCTGTAAAACACCGCATCGCCCGGCTGGGCCACTTGGCGCGAGGCGACTTTGCTCAGCGCCACTGCCACGGGGGGGCGGTCAACGGGAATATCGACGCGCACCGGCGCGGGGGTGGAAAGCGTGACCGGCTCGCCGTAGGAGGCGGGCAGAATCACCAACTCGCCCCCATCGGGGCGCCTGAGGCCGGCGAAGTTCTTGGGGGGCAGCGCGGAAGGCGCCTTGTAGGGATCGGGCGGGACCACGACGATCCGGTACGTGCCCAGCGCAGCCAGTGGAAAGCGGTATTCGCCCGGCGGCATCTGCCAAATATTTCCTCCACCATCAGTCACTTGTGATCCAGTGATGATGGTCGAGGGCCAGAGCGTGATCCCGTCCTCGGCGAACACGTGCGCTGGCTGGCCGGTTGCGGTATCGACCAGGGTAACCGTCGCACCGTCGATCGGCTTGGCGTCTTCGCTATCGAACACCAGGCCGTAAGGGTCGGCCAGCACATCGACCGCGGTCTTGAGCACCGAACCGTCGCCGGTTGTGCCGTGATACTCGACGGTGACTTTGTCGCCGCCGGAAACACTGAGATGGCAATCGCCGCGCGTAGGCTGCGGCGGGATCGCACTGGTCGGGATGGCGCCAAAGAACACGCCGCTGTCAACGGCCGTTTCAGTAACCATAATGGTTTCTTGATCGCCGCTGGCGGACGTGATCACGACTTGGACAGTGTCGATTTTGGCGGGATCGAGCGCTGCGCGCGCGAGCACGAGCCGGAACACCACCGGCTGGCCCACCGTAATGCTCGAAATGGCCGCGGGCGTGGCTGGGTCGGCACCGGCGGCGTCGATTTTAACGCCCGGGAGCGCCACGCCGCCGCATTGTCCGCTGTCGATCGCATGGGAATCGCCGCCATT
>CAIKKO010000091.1 GCA_903828025.1 uncultured Sphingomonadales bacterium | reverse complement strand
GATCTGCTGGTGATGGACCTTGCGCCGGATGCTGTTGGCGCTGCCAAGGGCGCTGCGCGGCGGGTGGTGATCCAGCTGCTGCCAGCGCCGTTTTCGCAAGGGTGGATCGGCAATATCCGCGCGCTCGCCGCCGCGAAGTGGTGGGACGGCACGGCTGTGAACCGCGTACAGGACGGCTATGTCGTGCAATGGGGCGATCCGGACGGCGAGGACAAGGTGAAGGCCAAGCCGCTGCCTGCTGGGCTGAAGGTGGTGCCAAAGGAGGAGTATACTTCGAGCGCTATTACCACCACTAATGAAGCGTCCAGCGTATCTGCTTCCATGCGCCTGTTGAGTTTGCAGCGGAAAGACAACTACGGTGAAGCGGGCTTTCTGGATGGCTGGCCCATTGGCTCTGATAGTGCGCTCGATTCTATCTGGCCCATCCACTGCTACGGCACGGTCGGCGTAGGCCGCGATTATCCGCCCGATACCGGCTCGGGTGCCGAGCTTTATGCCGTCATCGGCCAGGCCCCGCGCCAGCTGGACCGGAACATCGCGGTGGTCGGCCGGGTGATCGAGGGGATGGAGCACCTCTCCAGCCTGCCGCGCGGCACCGGCGATATCGGCTTCTACAAGACGGCTGAGGAGCGCACCCCGATCCGCGCCATCCGCATCGGCACCGATGTGCCCGATCTGCCGCGCTACCAGTACCTTTCCACCGAGAGCCAGAGCTTCGCGCGCTATGCCGATGCGCGGGCCAACCGGCGCGATGCGTTCTACATTCGCCCGGCAGGCGGGGTGGATATCTGCAACGTGCCGGTGCCGGTGCGGCGGGTGCCTTAAGGCGCTAGCTACCCGCCCAAACCATGTCACCCTGAACTTGGTTCAGGGTCCATCTCTCAGCCTGCCCTGCGGCCTGCGGTGGAAACACCATGCCTCACGGCTTGCCCTCTATCGGCAAGCACCGTGCTTGCGGCACGATAGACCCTGAACCAAGTTCAGGGTGACGGAGTGTGTGCCGGGAGGGGTCGCCATTCGCCTGCCCTACCCCAGCCCCAGCGGCGCGTAGGCCCCGAAGATCAACTGCTCGAACACCCCCGTCCCCGTCTCGCCGTCGCTCGTGGTGACGCGGCTGACGATCTGCACATGCAGGTTGTCCATCCGCTTGGGGTCCACGTCTGCCAGCACGATATCCTCGCGCTCCACCGCCAGCGCGCCGTGGTAGAGCCCGTGGTTCCAGGTGGGCGAGGTATAGCCCAGCCCGCGCATCTGGAAGCGCACCAGCGGCGCGAACGTGAGGGTGAGCGGATCATCCCCGCCGCCCACGGTCAGCGTGCCGCCTGCAGGCCACAGCGTCCCCGGCACCAGCGGCGCATCGAGCTTGGCGGACGGCGTCTCGGTAAACCCGTCATGCCCCGCCCCATCTGGTGCGATCACCGCGCGGGTGTTCCACGGCGCGCCGTGGGCATCGGCGTTGATGTGAAAGAACACGCTGCGCGTGGGCAGATTGATCGGGGTCCATTGCCAGAAGAATTGCGCCGCCACGCCGTGCCCATGCGGCTGCGTGTCACTCGTGCCGACGGGGCGCACGCCCCAGCTGCGGTCGCGCGTGCCGACGGTGCCGGGTTTCAGATCGGTCACGACCCCGTCGATCTCCACCCAGCCCACGTAGTGGCCGTTCTGCGTCATCCGCGTGTAGTCCATGAACGTGCGCGGGCCGATGCGGTGAGTGAAGCGGGGCTCCTCGATCGGAAAGGCGCGGCCGGTAAACTCGATCTCGGCCTTGATCCCTTCGCCCTCGACACTGATGCGCAGGCGCTGCAGCGGCTCCTCGATCCGGATGGCGATGGGCCCGCAGGTCAGGTCCAGCCGCTCCATCGCCATCTCGCGCGAGGCATGCAGGCAATGCTGCACGCCATTGCGGATAAAGCAGAAATGCGCGTCGACCACATTGAGGTGCGGGTAAACCCCGAAAGCCGCCGCGAAGAAGTCCGAGCCATCGGGGGCATAGCCGTTGAAGAAATAGCGGTCGTAGAAATTGCGGTCGGTGCCCGCGTAAGCGACCGGTTCGGGGGTCTGGTGCAGCGGAAAATCGTCGCCTTTGGTTAGCATGTTCCGGTCTCCGTGAGAGTATCGAGCGCCGCGATGCTGTCGTGATCGAGCGCGAGTTCGGCGGCACCGCGCGCCATCGAGAGGAAGTTGGCATCGCCGCGCGCGGTGCGCACGACGAAGGCCGCGCTGAACACGGCGGTGAACACCCCGTGGAGCGCGCCGATGCGGTAGCGGTTCCACAGACCTTCGCGGGTGCTGGGCACGCCCCGACGGGACATTTCTCCGGCATAGAGATCGAGCAGCGCGGCCTCGTTGGGGCGGCGCAGATCGCTGCCGATGCCGCAGCCCATGAAATAGCCGACGTCGGTGAGCCCGCAGCCGATGGCGCAGGTCTGCCAATCGACAATCGCGATGGGCTCGGCATCATTCCCCACACCGAACAGCATATTGTCGAGCCGGAAATCGCCGTGGATCAGGCCGGGATCGGGCAGTTGGCGGGTCAGGAATGCATCAACGCGCGTGTCGAGCCGGTCGCACAGCGCCATCGCCTCCGCCGCCAGCTGGCCGTCATAGCGCTCACGGAAAATCGCGTGCGCCTGATGGTAGAGGCGCCCGATTTCGGCGGACAACCCTTCCCGTCCGTGCAGCCAGTCCGCCGCCAGCACCGCCGGATGCCCGCGCGTTGCGGCATGAAGCGCGGCGGCTTGCCGGATCGCCGCTTCGGCGTCGGCGAGGTCGCAGCCTTCGAGCTGGTTGCCGCCGCGCTCGGGCGCGAGATCCTCGAACAGCAGCACGAAATCGGTGCCGTCATCCACGATTTCGGCCGCATAAACGCGCGGGGTGCGTACCTCGATCAGGCTGGCCAGCGTGCGGTAGAAACCCACCTCTTTCACGTAGAGCGACATCGAGGCCGCCGTGCCCTTGCTGGTCGGATCGGCCGAGGCGAACTTGCCCGCCAGCGTGGCGGGCGCAGCGCAAGGCCGGTCGTAGGTCAGCGTAAAGCGCGCGGTATCGCCGACCTGACCCGTGCCGATGGCCTGCCAGCTGAACGCCGCGATCCGCGCTTCGCCCAGCAGGCCTGCCCTGCCGAGCTGCGCTTCCAGCCACGCGGCATCCACCTCGCTTGGCGCGGTTGGGAATTGTGCCATAGGTTCTCTCTCCTGCTCCCAAGCTGGCAGGCCGGAAGGCGCTTGGGAAGAGATTTTAAGCGGACGATTAAAGCGAGCAGCAAAATCCTTGGCACATCAGCGCTGCGCGCTGCTATAAACCGCTGCCATGCTGACCATCGCCCCCATGACGCCCGACCAGACCCACGCATTTGCCGCGATCTGGGTGCCCTGGCTCGAAGGCATGGGCCGGGTGGTCGAGGCCGAGGATGCCGCGATCATGGCCGATCCCGCCGCCTACTACCGCGCCAGCGGCGGCGAGGCCTTTCTCGCGCGGATCGGCAAGGAAACGGTCGGCGCGGTGGCGATCAAGGGCCTTGGCCCCAGCGGCTTCGAGTTCTGCAAGCTGGTGGTGACCGAAGGCGCGCGCGGATTGGGCGCGGGGCGCGCGCTGGTGCAGCGCTGCCTCGATTTCGCGGCGGCGCAGGGCGGCCCGGCGCTCTATCTGCAATCGTTCAAAGCGCTCGATGTGGCGCTCGGGCTCTATGCGCGCATGGGCTTTGCCGATGCACCTGCGCCGCCGGGGATGAATGTCCTCGCGCGCACGCAGGTGATCATGGCGAAAGCGGTCTGACTTCAGCCCGCCAGCTTGCCGAACGCGCCGCGCCCCGCATAGCGCGCCGAATTGCCCAGCTCTTCCTCGATGCGGATGAGCTGGTTGTACTTGGCCAGCCGGTCCGACCGGGCGAGCGAGCCGGTCTTGATCTGGCCGCAGTTGGTCGCGACCGCGAGGTCGGCAATGGTCGCGTCTTCGGTCTCGCCCGAACGGTGCGACATCACGGCGGTGTAGCCATTGCGCTGCGCGATGCTGACGGCTTCGAGCGTCTCGGTCAGCGTGCCGATCTGGTTGACCTTGACCAGCAGCGAGTTGGCGAGGCCCTTGCCGATGCCCATTGTCAGGCGCTTGGGGTTGGTGACGAACAGGTCATCACCCACCAGCTGCACTTTGCTGCCGATCTTGGCGGTGAGCGCGGCCCAGCCCTCGAAATCGTCCTCGCTCATGCCGTCTTCGATCGAGCGGATCGGGTAGGTGTCGGTGAGCGCGGCGAGGTAGTCCGCCATGGCTTCGGGCGAGAGCGAGAGGCCTTCACCGCTGATTTCGTACTTGCCGTTCTTGAAGAACTCGGTCGCGGCGCAATCGAGCG
Source organism: uncultured Sphingomonadales bacterium (assembly GCA_903828025.1). Lineage (GTDB taxonomy): Bacteria > Pseudomonadota > Alphaproteobacteria > Sphingomonadales > Sphingomonadaceae > Novosphingobium. The sequence goes on along the minus strand of CAIKKO010000091.1, from coordinate 5,050 downwards.
CGAGCACCATGTCCTCGCCCGGCTTGAACCCGGCCTGTTCGATCGAGGCCATCACGAAATCGAGCGCATCGCGCGTGCTGGCGATATTGGGGGCAAACCCGCCCTCGTCGCCCACGCCGGTGGCGAGGCCCTTCTGGTGCAGCGCCTTCTTCAGCGTGTGGAACACTTCCGAGCCCCAGCGCACGGCTTCGGCCAGACTGGGCGCGCCGACCGGCATGATCATGAATTCCTGGAAGTCGATTGGGTTGTCGGCATGCTCGCCGCCGTTGATGATGTTCATCATCGGCACCGGCAGCAAGTGCGCCGAAACCCCGCCGACATAGCTGTAGAGCGGCAGGCCCCGCGCATCCGCCGCCGCCTTCGCAACTGCGAGGCTGGTGCCGAGGATCGCGTTGGCACCGAGGCGCGCCTTGTTCTCGGTGCCGTCGAGCGCGATCATCGCCTGATCAATGTCGCGCTGGTCTTCGGCGTCCATGTCGGTCAGCGCTTCGGCGATCTCGCCGTTCACCGCCGCCACGGCCTGGCGCACGCCCTTGCCCATATAGCGGCTCTTGTCGCCATCGCGCAGCTCGACCGCCTCGTGCGCGCCGGTCGATGCGCCCGAGGGCACGGCGGCGCGGCCGAACGAGCCGTCCTCCAGCAGAACGTCGACTTCGACGGTGGGGTTGCCCCGGCTGTCAAGGATCTCGCGGGCGTGAATGTCGATGATCGCGGTCATGGCGTTTCCCTGTCGTATGGCTTTGTCAGGCAGACAGGCCCCTCAAGGCCCGCCCGTTTCTCCCGCGCCCCTATCGGCGCTTGGCCTGACAGGCAAGTCATGTCGGCTTTCTGGTGAGGCGAAGGGAACCAAACCGGGGCTTCGCGCCTTTCGCACTTGCGGCATTTGGGTTAATACCCATCTTGCTGGCAGAATCGCTCCACAAAGGATCATTGCTTCATGGCTGACACCCCCGAAACGACCGAAGACGGCATCGAAAGTGCGGCCAAGCCCACCAAGAGCCGCAAGAAAGCCGCGCTCAAGGTTGTCGAAACCGCCGCCACCGAAGCAGAAGCAGACGCTGCTGAAACGGTCGAAGCCGTCGAAGCCGCAGCCTCCTCGCGCTTTGGCAAGGCTATCGAAGACGCCAAGGCCAGCGCCGCAACGCTCAAGGGCGAAGCGCTGGATCGGACTGCCGCGCTGACCGAAACCGTCACCGCCACCGCCGCCGAACTGGGCGAAAAAGCGGCCGTTTATGCCGACCAGGCCAAAGTCGTCGCGCTCGATCTGGCGCGTCAGGGCAAGGACAAGGCCACCGGCGCCTTGAGCGTCATCGGCGAGACGATCGAGAACAACGCCGGGGTGATCGACGAGAAGCTCGGCGTGCAATACGGCGACTATGCGCGCGGCGCGGCGCACACGCTGCAGTCCACTGCGGCCACGCTTGGGGCCAAGGACATTCCCGAAATCGGCGAAGATATCGTCGGCTTCGTGCGCAAGAGCCCGGCCAAAGCGCTCGGCATCGCCGCAGTGACGGGCTTCCTGCTCTCGCGCGTGCTGCGCCGGTCGTCTCGCGATCCGTCGGCGCGCGATTCCTCGGACGCCTGATCCGGCCCGTGGCAGAACCCGAGCCCGGCAAGACCGCTGACGACCCGGCGCGAGACACGGCGCGTCTGCACACGCTGGTGGGCAGCGCGCAGGCGTTGTTTGAGGACGGGCAATCGCTGCTCGAGGCCGAACTGGCCTTCCAGAAGGCGCGCGCGACGTTCGTGTTCAGCCGAGCCAAGGGCATTCTCGGCCTCGCCGCCTTGGCGCTGGCCTTGCTGTTCTTCGTGTTGATGGCGCTTGTTGTCGGCTTGCTGCTGGCGCTTGCGCCGCTGATCGGGCCGTGGTGGGCGCTCTTGGTCGTTGTGGCCGGGCTGCTGGTGACGACCGCGCTGTGCATTCTCGGCGTGATCCAGCGGGTCAAAGCCGTAACCAAGGCGTTCAAGAGTACCGCCAGCAAAGGCGACGCCGTATGAGCGACGAGACCGATCTTGCCGATCTGCTGCAGCGCCGCACCGCAGCCTGGGCGCGGGTCAACGGCACGGTCGCGGCCTTGCGCGCCAGTCTTGCCGAGAAACCGATAGCCAAACGCGTCAAGGACCACGCCGCCGACCGGGTCATCGACGCAGTCGATAGCGCCAAGGCCGTGGCGGCGGAAAACCGTCTGGTGATCGGCGGCGTGGTCGCGCTGCTCGCGGGCTGGTTCCTGCGCGGCCCAATCATCCGGACCGTGCAAGGCTGGTTCGGCCGCGAAGAGGAAGCATAATGAGCAACGACGAAACCCCGCAGCGCGCCCCCGAAAGCGGCGCGCTCGGCACGGTCAAGGGTCTGGTCGAGGAGCATCCCGTGGCGATGCTCGCGGGCGGCATCCTGCTCGGCGCGCTGGTCGCCGGGGCCCTGTCGCGCCCGGCCGCAAGCCCGTCGCCGGACAAGCCCCGCCGCAGCTTTGCCCGCCGCGCGGTGCAGCTTGCCACGCTGGGGGCCGAACTCGCTGCCGCTTACGCCGCGGGCGCCGATGGCGTGGTCGAAGCCGCACCCGAACCGGCGCCGACGAGCGCGCCCGAAACACCCAAGTCACCGTCGCACCGGATCAACGGACTTGCGGCAAGCGCCCTGCGCGCCCTTGGCCCCGCGCTGGCGCGCCGGCTTGGCCGCAGCAAGGACTGAAGCCTGCAATCCGTAGCGTCGCTGCCGTACTTACTGGGGCTTGCGCGCAACGCTTCATTTTGCCAGTTGCACAGGCTCTTCCTCTCCCCGGAACGAAAGCGCCGCCAATGCAGAAACTGCACCTTGTCATGGGTGGACGGGTCAAGAACCCGCAGCACCTCGAATTCGTCGATCTCGATGCCGTCCAGCTCGTCGGGGTCTATCCCGATTACGCCAGCGCCGAAGAAGTCTGGCGCAGCCATGCCCAGCGCACCGTGGACGATGCCGAAATGCGCTTCGTGATCGTCCACTTGCACAAGCTGCTCGAACCGCACCTGCCGCCGCAGGTGGACTGAGCAAGCCCCAAAACAAAACGGCTGCAGACGAAAGTCTGCAGCCGTTTTGTTTGAAAGGCCTCGCAAGGCGTTAGATAAACTCGATTTTCTCGACAACATAGAAGCGATCGCCCGAAGGCACGGTCACTTCGATCTCGTCTTCCACGCGGCGGCCGATCAGCGCGCGGCCCAGCGGCGAGTTGTAGCTGATCCGCCCGACTTTGGCGTCCGCTTCGGCTTGGCCGACGATCTGGTAGCGCACTGGCTTGTCGGCATCGTCGAGCAAAGTCACGGTTGCGCCGAACACGATGCGGTCGCCCGAAAGCGTGGTCGGGTCGATGATATGCGCGCGGCTGATCTTGTCTTCGAGATCGCCGATGGCGGCCTCGACCTGGCCCTGACGTTCTTTCGCAGCGTGATATTCGGCATTTTCGGAAAGATCGCCATGCGCGCGGGCTTCCTCGATCGCATCAATGATCAGGGGCCGTTCCTCGCGCAGCGCCTTCAGCTCGGCCGTCAGCTTTGCATAGCCTTCCGCCAGCATCGGCAGCTTTTCAACACTAGCCATCCGTATTCCTCTTTCCTTTCAATCCCTTGATCCTCTGAACCAAGGGAAAACCGTTCCCCTCCGGCCGGCAGGGTGCCGGTCCGGACTCACACTGCCGCGATGCGGGGGATCACGTGGAAGCCAGTTGATAATAATCCTGCAACGAGCGAACCGCAAGTTCGGCGCTGCGCAGCGCCTCGATGGCCTCGGCGGCGGCGACCGAAGCGGCCGCCGTGGTGAAATAGGGCACCATGCCATAAAGCGCCGAGCCCCGGATTGATTGCGAATCCTTGTGGCTCTGCCAGCCTTCGGTGGTGTTGAAGATAAGCGCCACATCGCCGTCGATGATCCGGTCGACGATATGCGGCCGCCCTTCGGCCACCTTGTTTACGCGCTCGCACTTCACGCCCGCGGCGCTCAGATAGTCCGCCGTGCCGCCCGTCGCGCAAATGCGGAACCCGAGTCCCGCCAGCTTCTGCACCGCAGGCAGCACCACCGGCTTGTCGGTGTCCTTCACCGATACGAACAGGGTGCCGGCCTCGGGCAGGATCATCCCCGCGCCGAGCTGCGCCTTGGCAAAGGCCACCGGGAAGCCGAGATCAATGCCCATGACCTCGCCTGTCGATTTCATCTCGGGCGACAGCACCGGATCGACCCCGGGGAAGCGCGCGAAGGGGAACACCGCTTCCTTCACCGCCATATAACCGATGTCGCGCTTGATCGGCGGCAAGTCCTTGAGCTTCTCGCCCGCCATGATCCGCGCGGCGAACTTGGCAATCGGCTGGCCGATGGCTTTGGCGACAAACGGCACCGTGCGGCTGGCGCGCGGGTTCACCTCGATGAGGTAGACCTCCCCGTCCTTCACCGCGAACTGGATGTTCATCAGCCCGCGCACATGGAGCGCCTTGGCGAGCAGCACCGCCTGCCGTTCCATCTCGGCAATGATCCCGTCGGGCAGGCTGTAGGGCGGCAAAGTGCAGGCGCTGTCGCCCGAATGGATGCCCGCTTCCTCGATATGCTGGAGCACACCGGCCACGACCACGTCGTCACCGTCCGCCAGCGCATCGACATCGCATTCGATCGCATCGCGCAAATACTGGTCGATCAGCACCGGGCTGTCGCCCGAGACTTGCACCGCCGTCGCGATGTAGTCATCGAGCTGCGCCTCGCTGTCGACGATCTCCATCGCGCGGCCGCCGAGCACGTAGCTCGGGCGGATCAGCACCGGATAACCGATGCGCGTCGCCACCGCGACCGCCTCGTCGCGGCTGCGGGCCATGCCGCCCAAGGGCTGGCGCAGGCCGAGCTTTTCGACGAGGTGGTTGAACCGCTCGCGGTCTTCGGCAAGGTCGATGGCATCGGGCGAGGTGCCGAGGATCGGAATGCCCGCATCCTCCAGCGCCTGCGCCAGCTTCAGCGGGGTTTGCCCGCCAAATTGCACAATCACGCCGACCAGCTCACCATTCTGCTGCTCTTGCGCCAGGATTTCCAGCACGTCCT
>CAIKKO010000090.1 GCA_903828025.1 uncultured Sphingomonadales bacterium | reverse complement strand
GCGTGATCCGCCCCTCGTCATCCAAGGCCCCGAGCGCGGCCAATTGCCCCCGCGCCGCCGCCATCGCAGGCGCGGGCGGTGGGTCGATCCACGCCATGTCCGCCGGATCACCCGCGCCCCACTGCGCCAACGTCAAAGCGAGCGGGGCCAGATCGCTCGTCAAAATCTCGGGCGGATCGAACGCCTCGCGCCCCGCGTGCGCCGCCTCTTCCCACAACCGGTAGGCCACGCCCGGCCCCTGCCGCGCGGCACGGCCCGCGCGCTGCGCCGCTGCCGCCTGGCTCGCGCGCACGGTCACCAGCCGCGTCACGCCCGCCGCCTTGTCGAACTCCGCGCGGCGCGAGAGCCCGGCATCTACCACGATCCGCACCCCGCCCAGCGTCAGCGAGGTTTCGGCAATGCTCGTCGCCAAGACCACGCGCCGCCGCCCGCCCGGATCGGGGCGGATGGCGGCGCGCTGCCCCGCAGGCTCCACTTGCCCATGCAGTGGCAGCACCAGCGCGTGCGGCAAGCGCTCCGCCAGCAGATCGGCGCAGCGCTCGATCTGCGCGACGCCGGGCAGGAACGCGAGGATGTCGCCCGCTTCCTCTTGCCACGCCGTGACCACCGCGCTGGCGACGGCCTGTTCGGGCTTCAGCTCGGCCCGCGCCCCAAGCCAGCGGATCGCCAATGGAAAAGCCTTGCCCGCGCTCTCCACCACCGGGCAATCGTGCAACAGCTTCGAAAACCGCGCCCCGTCCAACGTGGCAGACATCACCACCAGCCGCAGATCAGCGCGCAGCACGCCTTGCGCTTCGATCGCCAGCGCCAGCGCGAGATCGCTGCCCAGATTGCGCTCGTGCGCCTCGTCGAACAGCACCGCCGAAATGCCCGCCAGTTCGGGATCACGCAGCAGCGCCGCGACGAAAATCGCCTCGGTCATCACCACGATGCGGGTGCGCGGGCCGCGCTTGGCATCGAGCCGGGTGACATAGCCGACCGACTCGCCGGCAGCCTCGCCCATCAGTTCGGCCATGCGCTCCGCCGCCGCGCGCGCCGCGACGCGCCGGGGGCTCAGCACCACGACCTGCCCGCTGCACCACGCCTCGCCGATCAGCGCGGGCGCGACGGCGGTGGTCTTGCCCGCCCCCGGCGGCGCGATCAGCACCGCCGAGGGGCTGGCCCGCAGCGCGTCCAGCAATTCCGGCAATACGGCATGGATCGGCAGTTCGCTCACGCGCGCTGCCTTAGGCTGAAGCGCCCGTCATGCAAACCGGGTCAGACCATCCCCCCGCTCAGGGCCCCGCTCAGGAACGCGCCCGCATCCGCGATCGCCTTGGCCCCCTCTGGCAGCATGAATGCAAAGGCGTGCCACACGTGCGGCATCTGCGGCCAGATCTCCAGCCGCAGCGGCGCGTTGTCGCGCCCCGCCGCTGCCGCCAGCGCGAGCGAATCGCCAAGCAGGATCTCGACCGAGCCGACCTGAATCAGCATCGGCGGCAGGCCGGTGAGATCGGCGTGGATCGGCGAGGCCAGCGGATGCGCCGCGCTCGCCCCGCCGAGATAATACGCGGCGGCAATGCCCAGCGCCTCGGCGGTCAGGGTCGGGTCCTCCGCCGCCTTGGACACGAGGCTGGCCGATGTGCCCGTCAGGTCCGCCCAGGGCGAGATCATCAGCGCCGCCGCCGGCAGCGGCAGGCCCTTGTCGCGCAGCGCCACCAGCGTGGCCGCAGTCAGCCCGCCGCCCGCCGAATCGCCCGCGAGCACCACGCGCCCCGGCGCAAGGCCGCGCGCCAGCAGCGCCTCATAGCCCGCCACCGCATCATCGACCGCCGCCGGGAACGGATGCTCGGGCGCCAGCCGGTAATCGAGCGCGAAGCCCTGCACGCCAGCCGCTCGCGCCAGCTCTGCCGCGAGCCCGCGATAGCCTTGCGGATTGCCCGAAATATACGCCCCGCCATGCAGATAGAGCAGCGCCGCATCGGTCGCCGCGCCGGGGCTCAGCGTGTGCAGCGCAGGCAGGCCCGCCAGCGTATCGGGGGTGAACGTCAGGTCTTCCGCCACCGGCATTCCCGCCAGCATCGCATCGAAATAGG
>CAIKKO010000089.1 GCA_903828025.1 uncultured Sphingomonadales bacterium | reverse complement strand
TATCAGGTTTTAGCGGGCCGCATCCAGAATGACCGACATGATCAGACCCGTGGTGATCGCAACCAGCACATAGCGGTCGTCATAGCGGCGCCATTCGTAGCCATAGGGCGGACGGCGCAGGTGATAGCGGCGATAGCTGACACGCGGGGCGTAGTACCAGTCGTAGTAGCCCATGCGCTCGCCTTCGCGCCAGCGATAGGTGTTGCCACGGTCCTGCGCCCAGCCGCTGTGCACACGGTTGCTGCGATAGCGCGCCGGATCGGCATAGCCATAGTTCGTCGAGCGGTAGGTGCTGGCGTTATAGGCGCGATTGGCCGCCTGCCGCTGCCAGACCTGCCGCTGAACCTGCCGCTGTTGCACCTGTCGCTGCTGGACTTGGCGTTGCTGGACCTGCCGCTGGGCCTGCCGCTGCTGGACCTGCCGTTGTTGAACCTGGCGTTGGGCCTGTCGCTGTTGAACCTGCCGCTGCTGGCCCTGACGCTGCTGGCCCTGACGGTTGCCTTCGCCGCGAGTCTCGTGTTGCCGGTCCTGCTGCCGGCCTTGTTGGTGGTCAGGCTGCGCGATGGCAACCGGACTGGTCATAAGCGCGATGGAGGCCATCGCGCAGAGCAGTTTTTTCATGGGGTGTTCCCGAGGGCGCAAATCGCGCCGTCTGGCCTTGCGGAGGGTCCGCAGGGTCATCAGGATAAACCCCCGGAACGCGGCGAAGTTCCTCAGGCCGCCTTGGGATGGATGATCGAGACGCACGTTCCGGGATTGGTGCTGCGGATCTCCACGTCGGCGTCTAGCTGGCTGGCCAGAGCCTCGACAATTCCGGTGCCGAGGCCCGGATGGCTACCCCCGTCGGCCATCGAGGGGAAGCCGATGCCGTTGTCGGCCACTTCCAGCGTCCAGCCTGCGCCAATCGTCTTGAAATCGACCACGATTCGCCCGTCGCGCGGCGCGCTGGGGAACGCGTGCTTGAGCGCATTGATCACCAGTTCGGTCACGATCAGGCCAAGGCTCACCGAGACGCGGGCATCGACTTTGCTGTCGTCGGCCGTCACCGAGAGCGTCAGGAACCCGGGATCTGCGATCATCGAGGCACCGATGCTGTGGCATAGCTGGGTGAAATAGCCGCGCAGCTCGACATCGCCCTCCTGCGTGGCGGCCAGCTGCTTCTGCAGCGTGGCGATCGACATCACCCGGTTGTGCGCATCGCTGAGATGGCCGCGCGTCTCGGCGGAGTTGACCTTGCGTGCGCTCTGCAACAGCACGCTGGCGATGATCTGGAGGCTGTTCGCGACGCGGTGCTGCAATTCCTGCATCAGCAGCTTCTTTTCGCGCAGCATCTCGTCCTTGACCTTGTCGGCGGCGCGCGCGGCGGTCACGTCGGTGATCGCAAGCACGATCCGTGTGTCGCTGGCCGCGCCCTTGTAGTCGAGCAAGTGGGCGCTCAGCAGCAGATGGCACACCGGGAGGCCGGGGCGGACGAGATCCATTTCATAGGCCTCGATTGCCGGGCTGCCTCCGGCAATTGCCTGGAGCATGCCGATCAACTGGCGTCGAGACCATTCGCCTTCGCCGAGATCGGCAAACCCGACTCGCGCAGCACCGGGCTGGGTAAGGCCGAAATTGTGGTAGAACGAGGCGCTGGCGACGATGACCCCGAGTTTGCCGTCGAGCAGGACCAGCGGCGTTTCGGAGGCAATGATCAGCGCAAAGGCCAGCGTGCCCGCTGTTCCTGCCAAGTCTGGTGTCTGTTCGCGTTCATTCGGCGGGACCATGTATCAGGCCTTTGGGGACCGTGGGCCTGCCAATCGCAGCCCACCCTCGGCACTGAATCCGTTTCAGCGTGCCTGCCGACACGTTCACGTGCGCCGCCATAGCCAAAGTATACTAGCACGTCCGGTGGAAAAGATCGGCATGGTATCTCGCCGAGCCGACTCCACTTTCTGCATATCACATGAAATTGGCCTGCCATCCCGAGCACTTGGCACGGGATGGCAGGCCAGTCATGCGCCCGCCCGGGAGGGTGGGTAAGCGGGCGCCTGCTCGCTGCGATCCGGTATTGCGGCAAGAACCGCCGCCGATCGTCGATGCGATAGAACCGGACCGATCGGGTCCGTAAGCTTAGAGTTTGTCGCCGAGCACGCCCTTGGCGCTGCCGATGATCTTTTCGGCGTGGCCCTTGGCTTCCTGCGCGAGGCCCTTGGCGACGAGTTCTGCGTCATGGGTCTTCTCGCCAATCGCGACCTTGGCCTTGCCGATCACTTCGTCGGCGGTGCCCTTGGCCTTGTCGATAAATTCGCCCATTGCTGGTCTCCGATGTCCCCGCCCGGTTGTCGTGCGGTTTGTCTTGGAAACCAGCCGGCGGCAGGATTGTTCCCGGCCTAAATGCGGCCAATAAGCAGCAGGATCACGACGACGATCAGCACGACGCCAATCACGCTGACCCCGCCGTTGCCAAAGCCGTAGCCGTAGCCGCCGAACTTGCCGCTGAACCCGCCGAGCAAAAACACGACGAGGACGACAATGAGGATCGTTCCGAGCATGACGCTCTCCTTTTCAGCTTGAGATTTACTTGCCGATGCGGATGGCGGTGAGATCGCCCATGATGCCGAAGACCTGCAGCAGCCAGATCAGCACGACGATGACGATGAGCCCGTTGAGGATGCCCTTTATCTTGCCGTCCATCGGCAGATAGGTGTTGATCGCCCAGAGGCCGACGCCGACGACGATCAGCGCGATGATGACATTGATGAGCGGCATGGCCTTGGGTCCCCGATACTGGGGGGCACCGCTGGCCGATGCTCCCGTTACCGGTTCAAACCGACGAAGCCGCCGAAGGTTCCCTTATTCATCCTGCGCGGGCGGGGTCTTGGACCAGAACGTGCCCGTCTCGCCCAGCTTCAGGCCATAGGCGAACAGGCCGCGCATGAAGGTGGTGTCGAACAGGTTGTGATCGGCGCTGGGGTAGGTCTTGTCGATGAAGCTGAGGTTGAAATCGACCCCGTGCTCCTTGGCATAGAGGTAGCTCAGATTGACCGTGCTTGCCATCGAGCGGCGCAAGTTGAGCGTGATCGCCTGCGCCGCGATGGGCACCGTGCGCGGCTTGACGAGGTGGAACTCGCCGTTGAGCTTGTTGTTGACGATCATGTAGATATGCAGCGGCCGCGCGGCGGTAGGCACGCGGTCGGCCACGATCGCCGCATCGGGCAGGGTCAGGATCTGCGCGGTTGTCCCGCCATCGACATGCATTTCGCTGATCGTGCGCCCGCCCGCTGCGGCCTTGATCATCACCGGCGGGAAGAACGCCGGGATCGCCGAGGAAGCGAGCAGGACCTGGCGGAACAGCGCGTAGCGCCCCGGTGCCGCGCTCGCGGCGATGGCGCCCATGTTCCAGATTACCATGCGCTGCGCATCGAGATTGGCGGTGCCGACAAACAGCGGCCGCCCGCGCGCGTGTTCGCGCCCGATCCGGTCGACCAGCGCATCGGTCATGACCTCCGCGATCTTGCGCGCGAGCGGCTTGGTGCTGGCGGCGCTGGTCGAGAACGGAATGACGAGCGGAAAGCGGTTCTTGTAGATGACCTTGGCCGAAATCGTCGTGAACAGCTGTTCGAGCGTGGCGTCCTGATCAGATCCGAGGAACGCGAACGGCGCGATCAGCGCGCCGGTGCTGACCCCGGTCACGATCGCGAATTCAGGCCGCGTGCCCGATTTCGTCCAGCCGCTCAGCAGACCCGCGCCATAGGCCCCGTTGTCCGATCCGCCGGACAGCGCGAGCATCGAGCGCTCGCCATTGGCGGCGGCAAAGGCCGGGGCCATGAGGCGTGCGGCACCCGGTGCATCGGCCCAGAACCGCGCCTGGGGCACACCGGGGATGCTGGCCTCGGCCTGCTGCGCCTCGCCGAACGGCTCGCGCTGGATCGTGGCACAGGCGGACAGCGCCAGACTGGCGGCCAGCAGCGCGAACTTCATTCCACCCACAGCCGTTCCCCCCTCGCGCGCCACCCCAGCCCTTGCACGCGTTCAGCCTTTGAGCTGCCGCAGCAGGGCGTCGATCCTGACCGTCGCGAACGTCGAGAACGTATCCGAGATAGCATAGGGCAGCACGATCCGCTCACCCAATCGCATCGCCCCGCACGTATAGACCACATTGGGCACATAGCCCTCGCGCTCAGACTTTTCGGGCTGGATCAACGGTTCGTGGCTGCGGGCCAGCACGCGGGTGGGATCGGCCTTGTCGAGCAGCACCGCACCGATCGCATAGCGCCGCACCGGGCCGACGCCGTGGGTGAACAGCAGCCAGCCCTCGTCCAGCTCGATCGGAGAGCCGCAATTGCCGATCTGCACGAATTCCCACGGGAAGCGCGGGCCAAGCACGACTTTGCCGAGACCCCAGCTGTATAGATCGTCCGAAAGGATCAGATGGAGGTTCTCGTTGTCGTGCCGCGCGATCATCGCATAGCGGCCGTCCAGCTTCCTCGGGAACAACGCCATGCCCTTGTTGCGCGCGGCCGGCCCTTCCAGCGGGGCCATGCGGAAGGTCACGAAGTCCTTGGTCTCGAGCAATTCGGAGCGGATCTCGCGCCCGCTGTAGGCGGTGTAGGTGGCGTAATAGGTGGTTTCGCCCCCATCCTGAAACGCCACAAAGCGCGCGTCCTCAATGCCGTTGGACTGCGCTTCGGTGACCGGGAAAATCACCCGCTCGCTGATGTCGCTCGCCGGATCGAACGCCACTGTCAGCCGGTCGCCGACGCGCGCGGTCACTTCAGGCACGCTGGCAAGGCGGGCGGGAGGGTCGACCATCACCGTGCCATCGGCCGCGATCACGCCGGAGCGGAAGGTGAGCGAGGAGACATGGCCTTCGCCCACCGCGCGCAGGCTCAGCAGGAAGCGGCCGCAGCCCTCGCGCAGGCCCGATTGGTCCGGGTGCGGCACGATGCTGGGGTTGAACAGCGCCGCCGCCTCGAAGCTGTATTCGTGCATGAAATAGGCGCCAACCAGCTGGCGCTGCTCGCGCGTGAAGATGTCGTGGCTGCAGAAGGCCGCTTCCATCTGCCCGGCGCGCATCTCGAACTGGGCGAGCAGATTGCGGTGCCGACCGTCGAAATTGTCGAGCGTGGCGGCGAGCAGCGCGTGCACGTCCGGCTGGCTCATGTTCATCACCCGGTCGACGATATGGTTCGCGCGGGTCTTGTCGACATCATTGAGGTTGCGCGGTTCGACCGCAGGCCGGAACGGCCGGACGACGACGCGCGAAGGATCGGGTAGCAGATGCAGGGCCTGGCGATTGAAGAACGGGGTGGGCTTCATGGCATCCTTAAGCGAGCAACCGGGCAGTCGGCGCGGGCAGGCGTGTAGCAGGCCTCAAGCCGGCACCTTGCACGAATTCGGCCTCGAAGCCGCGCATCTGGGCAAGCCCGAGCAGCCACGACAGCACCGATTCCGCGCCCCGGTTCTCGTTGGCCCGGTCGGGGTGGAGCCCGTCGCGGCAACTGCCGGTGGACACATCCACCAGCGGGATCGCCAGGTCGTTCTTGCCAAGGAACCACGCGAAGGCGCGGGCGGCCTCGGCCTGCCAGCCGCCGCCGGGCTGGAGCACATGGGCAGCGGCGCAGGCGGCAATCGTCGCGCTGGCCTCAAGCGGCTGCTGATCGAAGGGCAGGGGGGCCTGCCGCGAGAGCATGAAGCCCTGCGAGCCCACCGGGCGGAAATGCCCAGCCGGTGCGGTCTGCACGCCGATCAGCCAGCGCAGGCTGCGCAGCCCCGCATCGGCCATATGCGCTTCCCCGGTGGCGTGCCCGGTGCGGATCAGTGCCTCGCACAGCCGCGCGTTGTCATACGTCAGCCGGTCCTCGAACCAGATGCGCTGCGGTTCCTCGGCTGTCAGCAGCTGGATCTCGAGCCGCCGCGCGAGAGTACCCCGGATCAGCGCCGCGCTCGCGGCTTCAGGATGCGCGGCGCAATAGTGATCGAGCCCCAGCAAAGCGAAAGCCCATGCGCGCGGCGAGGTGAATTCGAGCACCGTGGGCAGCGCTGCCTCAAACAAGTCTGCCGCCCAATGCGCGCGCGCCGGGTCGGTGCGGTCCTGCGCGCAGGCGCCCAGCGCCCAAAGGGTGCGGCCGTGGCTGTCTTCCGAACCCATGGGCTCCAGCCACTGGCGGCCAAAGCTCATGAAATTGCGGAAGCGCCGGTTGTCCGGGTTCCAGCCATGTTGCACGAATGCCGCAAACCGACCGGCCAGTTGCTGCGCCAGCGCGGGATCGAGACCACTGTGCGGGGTGCAGCACAGCAGCAGCGCGCGCGCGTTGTCATCGATGCAATAGCCGTGGAGGCGATCGGGCACGCTGCGCACCGCATGCTGAAATAGCCCGGTATCGTCGCACATCGCCTCGAAATGGTGGGTCGAAGGTTCGGGCAGGCGCGAGCGGGGCTGGGGGGCGGGTAGGGTGAGGAGGGCAGGCATCACCATCTCGCGCCCGGCGATCACGCGCAGCGACCCGCGTCGGCACGCCTCGCGGAAGGTCTCGGCATAGCGCCGCGCGGTGCAGGCCCAGGTCATCGGACGGCTCGCGGCATAAGCGCGGTGCGCCATGGCCAGCCGCACCGGCTCGTTGTCCAGCAGGCTGCCGACTGCCTCGCCAAGCGCCACTGGATCGCCGAACGGCACCAGCATGCCCGAGCCATCAGCCAGCAGTTCGCCCGCATGCCAGTACGGCGTCGAGACGACCGGACGACCGAGCCCGTGCGAATAGGCCAGCGTGCCCGAGGTCATCTGCGCAGCACCCAGATAGGGCGTTACATAGACATCGCACATCGCGATGTGTTCGAGCAGTTCCGGCCGGTCGACAAAGCGGTTGAGGAACACGACATGCCCCGTCAGCCCCAGTTTCTTGACTCGCGCGATCAGGCTCTCGCGGTACGCCTCGCCCGCCTCGCGCAGCAATTGCGGGTGCGTTGCCCCCATGACCACATAGACGGCCTCTGGCGTGCGTTCGACAATCGCGGGCATCGCCTCGATCATCAGCTCGATGCCCTTGCTCGGGCCGATCAGGCCGAATGTCAGCACCACCTTGCGCCCGGCATAGCCCGGCCGCTGCTTGGCTTCTGCGGGACTGGCAAAGGGCAGGTCGGGGATGCCGTGGGGGATCACGACGATCTGGTCGGGGTCGGCCCCGAATGTCTCGATCAGGATATCGCGTCCCTTGCGCGCCATGACCACGACGCGGCTCGAAGCGGCGAGGATCGCCTCCATAACCGTGCGCTGCGCCGGTGTCGGTCGGTCGAGCACGGTGTGCAGCGTGGTCACCAGCGGCACGCGCAGCGCGGCGATCAGGCCGAGCAGGTGGCTGCCCGCCTCGCCGCCGAAAATGCCGAACTCGTGCTGCAGGCTGACAACGTCGAAGCCCTCCTCGTTAAGGAATTCTGCGGCGGCCCGATAATCACTCGGCCGTTCCTCGCGGATGCGGCGGCGCACTTGCGGGGGATAGGCATGGGCGCTGCCCGGCTCGTTCATGGCGATGATCGCGGTTTCGTCCACTTCGGGGAGCGCGCTGACCGCCAGCTCAAGGTCGGTGGTGAACGTGGCGATGCCGCAGCGACGGGGAAGGGAATTGCCGATGAAGGCGACACGAAGCGGGCGCATGCGGGTTTCCTGTGCGGGCCGCTGCCAGCGCGTTGGTCGCGGGGCTGAGCGGATGTCACAGGGGTCAACCGAAGGCCCGTCCGATTGTTCCCTGCGCGATACCTGCCGGCTGCAATGCGAATTTGCCCTTGTGGACAATTGCGCTGCGCATGCTGCGCGTGAAGATTAAAACGGTGTAAGGTTTCGATCACAAGTTTGGAAAGCGTGGTTTGCGCGTTGCCGACCCTGAAATTTCGGCGTAACCTTGCTGCAGAATGAACCAGCCCCAAATGGTGAAGGAGTGGCTATGAAAAAGTTGAGAGGGTACCTTGGTCTGATCGCTCTGTCCGCAGCCTTGGCGGCTTGCGGCGGCAAGAAGGAAGAAGCTGCCGCACCTGCAGCTGAAGCACCTGCGGCCGCTGATGCTGCGGCCCCTGCCGGCGATGCGGCTGGCGCTGCGACCACCAAGGTCGCCGCCGACGCAACCGACACACTCGATGGCGCAAAGTTTGCCGACACGAAGGGCGATGCCGCCAGCGGCGAGAAGATCTTCGCGCAGTGCAAGGCTTGCCACGTGATCGATCCCGGCGTGAACCGCATCGGGCCCTCGCTCCACGGGATCATCGGCCGCAAGTCTGGCGAGATCGCCGGCTTCTCCTATTCGGCTTCGAACAAGAGCAGCGGCATCACCTGGACGCCCGAGAAGCTGTTCCAGTACCTCGAAAAGCCGAGCCGCGTGGTTCCCGGCACCAAGATGACTTTCGCCGGCCTGCCCAAAGCGCAGGACCGCGCCGACGTGATCGCCTATCTGACCAGCGCGACGAAGTAAGCCTCGCTGAGGTCAGCGCATGAAAAGAGCGCCGCTCCCGGAAGGGGGCGGCGTTTTTTTGGGTGGGTTGGAGTCATCAGAAAAAGCACTGTCAAAGCGGCCCGCGGTAAACGCAATTCACCGCCGCCGCCCATCCCGTCCATCCTGAGCGTGTCGGAGGACTGCTTTTTTCTGGCATCACAGCGCTGCCGTCGAAAGGAAGGACAGTGCTTCGACACGCTCAGCATAGGCGGGGTTCGGGGTAGTAGCTGCAGTTTTGACGGAGCCTGCTGTAAGCGGAGGCCTCCATCCACTCTCCCGTTCGTGTCGAGCGC
>CAIKKO010000088.1 GCA_903828025.1 uncultured Sphingomonadales bacterium | reverse complement strand
GGTGGTGATCGAATCGCCGAGGATCGCGAGCGGTTTGGCCTCGATGATGTCGCTCACCGGCGCCGGGGTCATGCTCATGCCCTCGAAGTAGGGCGGGTTGGCGACATAGGTGCTGCCTGCGCGCCAGCTGTAGGTTTCGCTGCCGGTCACGTTGATCGCCTGCCAGTGCACGTCGCCCTTGTAGACGTCGGCATAGCGCGCCTGGAACATCGCGCGGTCCATGCAGCCCATCATCGTGGAATAGACTTCGGCGTTGGTGGGCCAGATGTCCTTGAGGTAGACGTCCTGACCATTGCTGCCCTGCCCGATCGGGGTGGTGATGAAGTCCTCGATCACCGTGCCCTTGAGCGCATAGGCGACCACCAGCGGCGGGCTGGCGAGGAAGTTGGCGCGCACGTCGGGCGAGACGCGGCCTTCAAAGTTGCGGTTGCCCGAGATCACGGCGGCGGCGACGATGCCGTTTTCGTTGATCGCCTTGCTGATCGGTTCGGCCAGCGGGCCCGAGTTGCCGATGCAGGTGGTGCAGCCATAGCCGACGAGGTTGAAGCCGACCGCATCAAGATGCTCCTGCAGCCCGGCCTTGACGAAATAGTCGGTCACGACTTGCGAGCCCGGCGCGAGGCTGGTCTTGACCCACGGCTTGGGCTTGAGGCCCAGTTCGTTGGCCTTCTTGGCGACAAGACCCGCGGCCACCATCACGCCGGGGTTCGACGTGTTGGTGCAGCTGGTGATTGCGGCAATGGTCACGTCGCCGTCACCGATGTCAAAGTCCATGCCTTCGACCGGCACGCGCTGCTGCGCCTTCTTGTAGGTGGCGGCGAGATCGGCGTTGAACACATCGTCCACTTCGGTCAGCGAAACGCGGTCCTGCGGGCGCTTGGGGCCGGCGAGGCTGGGCACGACGGTCGACAGGTCCAGCTCCAGCGTCGAAGTGAACACCGGCTCCACCGCCGGGTCGATCCAGAAGCCCTGTGCTTTGGCATAAGCCTCGGTCAGCGCGATCTGGTCTTCTTCGCGGCCGGTCAGGCGCATGTAATCCAGCGTCTTCTCGTCGATGCCGAAGAAGCCGCAGGTCGCGCCGTATTCGGGGGCCATGTTGGCGAGCGTGGCGCGGTCGGCCAAAGTCAGCGAGGCGAGGCCCGGGCCATAGTATTCGACGAAGCGGCCGACCACACCATGCTTGCGCAGCATGGCGGTGCAGGTCAGCACGAGATCGGTGGCGGTGACGCCTTCCTTCAATTCGCCGGTGACCTTGAAGCCGACGACTTCGGGGATCAGCATCGAAACCGGCTGGCCCAGCATCGCGGCCTCGGCCTCGATCCCGCCAACGCCCCAGCCGAGCACGCCCAGGCCGTTGATCATCGTGGTGTGGCTGTCGGTGCCGACGCACGTATCGGGATAGGCGACCGTGACGCCGTCTGCGCCTGCGCTCGTCCACACCGTCTGCGCGATGTGCTCCAGGTTGACCTGATGGCAGATGCCGGTGCCCGGAGGCACGGCCTTGAAGTTGGCGAGGCTCTTGGAACCCCACTTGAGGAAGTCATAGCGCTCACCGTTGCGGTGATATTCGATCTCGACGTTCTGTTCGAACGCCTTGGGGTGGCCGAACTCGTCGACCATGACCGAGTGGTCGATCACGAGGTGGACGGGCACTTGCGGGTTGATCTTGCTGGTATCGCCGCCCAGCTTGGCGATGGCATCGCGCATCGCGGCCAGATCGACCACGCAGGGCACGCCGGTGAAATCCTGCAGCAGCACGCGCGCGGGGCGATACTGGATCTCGCGGCCCGTGACCGGGTTCTGCTGCCACGCGACCAGCGCCTTGATATCATCCGTCGAAACGGTGAAGCCGCCATCTTCGAAGCGCAGCAGGTTTTCGAGCAGCACCTTCATCGAGAAGGGCAGGCGCGCCACATCACCAGCCTTGGCGAGATCGTAGTAGGCGTAATCCTTGCCGCCAACGGTGAGCGTGCTGCGTGATCCGAGCGTGTCCTGTCCGACCTGGGTCATGGCTGAGCCTAGTTCCTTCTGCTGATGCCGTTTGCCGCGGCTGATGCCATTTGCCGTGGCGGGGCCGCCCCCCGGAAGGCCTGCACGACGGCAAGCGCGATGCGCGGAGATGCGCCCCGCGTCAAGGCTCCGCCCTGCATGGAATGCATAGTCACACCGCGCGTGGTTCGCGGCTCCCGGACCATACGTTACAAATATATTTCAATAACGCTTCTTTTTTAACAAAACTGTCTTATGTAGAAGTCCCCCAGCGTTGCTGGCTCAAATGAAAGGGCCTCTGCCATGCCACATCGGACTTCCGTACACCGTCGTCACCCGGCTTATGAGCCGCGCCCGGCGCATCCCGAGGCGCGCTCGTCCGCGTTCGCGGCGCAGTTGATCGTGGGGGCGCTGTCGTTTGCCGTGCTGGTCGGCGCGGCGTTTCAGGCGCTCAGCGCTTCGCTCGGAAACTGACGGCCAGAAAACGCAGCGGCGCTCAGGCGTGCGTAGCAGCGGGATCGGCGCGCCTGAGTGCAATCAGGCAACCCGCGACGATCAGCACCACGCCCGCCAGAGTGTGCAGCGTGAGCGGCTCGGAAAAGGCGACCCAGCCCACGATCGCCGCCCAGATGAACGCGGTATATTCCAGCGGCACCAGCACTTGCGCCTCGGCCCGCGCATAAGCCCAGCCCAGCAGCATGAGCGAGCCGACCGACAGCACGGCGGACGCGGCGAGGATCGGCCACATAGGCAGCGCGGGCGGCGGCGCGAACCACCATGCGCCAAGCCCCAGCAGGCAGAAGATGAAGAGGGTCTGGAAAAACGAGATTTCTTCAGGGCTTGCGAGTTGCGACTGGCGGCGCTGCAGCACAAGGTTCCACGCATAAAGCACCGCCGAGGCGAGAATCGCGACGAGGCCTTTGATGCTTTCGGCATTGTAGTGCCCGCCGAACTTGCCCGCCACGATCACCCCGACCCCGGCCAGCGCGACCACCGATCCGCCCACCGCGCGCGGCGCAAGCTCTTCGCCCAGCGTGGCCGCCGCGAGATAGAGCGCGAGCAGCGGCGCGATGAACGAAAGCGCCATGGCTTCGGCCACCGGCGTGCGGGCAAGGCCATAGAAAAACAGCACCGCCATGATCCCGGACACACACGAGCGCAGGATATGGAGCCGCATCGCCGCCCGGCCGGGCAGGCCCCGCCGTCCGTCCTTGTTGCCGCGCATCAGCCAGATCGGCAACATCATCAGCGTGCCCGCCAGATTGCGCCAATACAGCGCGGCGTAAGCGCCCAGAGTGATCGACGCGGCTTTCATGAAGCCGTCCATCACGCCGAAACAGGCCATTCCCGTCAGCGCGACCAGAACCGGCAGGAGAGTGGTATGGCGCCGCATGGCCCGCCCATAGCGACCGGCAACGCCCAGCGCAAAGGCGCACGGCCCCGCGACAATTTCCCACGCCCGATTCAGCCTCCAGTCAGCCGCTTTGCTTGATTGCAGCGCCGGCTTCGGGCAGGAATCCCGCACGGGCCGGGGCGGCGAACAGGAAAGACGAGAGCCATGCGCATGAACAATCGGACCAGCCTCGGCGGCCTGCTCGCCGCCAGCGCGATCGGCATGACCATGCTGGCTGCCCCTGTCAGCGCCGCGCCGCAAGGGCCGATCGACCTGACCCTGCCCGCCAAGCCCGTCGTGCAAGCCCCCAAGGCCCCCGCGCCGGTGGCGAGCCCGGCACCGGCACCCAATACCAGCCCGGCGCCACAAGCGGTCCCTCAGGCCGTTCCGCAGGCCGTTGCTGTTCCCGCCCCGCCGCCCTTGGCGCACTGGACTATCCCCGATGCGCAGGCGCTGCTCGCCGCAATCAAGGACAGCCGCAGCGACGGGCTCACCCCGGCCGACTATGAACCCGCCAAGCTCGCCGCCGCGCTGGCCAAGGGCGAAAGCGCCGATCTCGATACGCTCGCCAGCCGCCTGTTCGTGTGGCTGGCGGAAGACTTGCGCGATGGCCGCACGCCGATGACGGCGCGGGTGCAGTGGTTCGCGGTCGATCCCGATCAGGATCTGCACCCCAATGCCCAGCTGCTCGCGCAGGCCACCGAAACGCACGACATTCCCGGCGTGCTCGCCTCGCTCGCCCCCACGCACCCCGATTATGCGCTGCTGCGTGACATGCTGTCCAAGGCGAAAGACCCGCGCCAGATCGCGATGATCAAGGCCAATATGGACCGCTGGCGCTGGCTGGCGCGCGACATGGGGCTGCAATACCTCATCATCAACGTGCCCGAGCAGGAGCTGCGGCTCACGGTCAACAACAAGATCATCCGCACCTACCGCGCCATCGTCGGGCGGCCCGGCAAGACCGCGACACCGCAGCTCGCCGAGCATGTGAAAAACGTGGTGTTCAACCCGACCTGGACCGTGCCGCAATCCATCGTGGTGGGCGAAGGGCTGGGCGCAAAGCTGATCGCCAGCCCGGCCAAGGCCAAGCGTGAGGGCTATGTCGCCACCAAGGCGGCGGACGGCACGATCACCGTGGTGCAGCAGCCGGGCGAGACCAATTCGCTGGGCCGCGTGAAGCTCGACATGCCCAACGAGCACGCGATCTACATCCACGATACGCCCAACCGCGCGCTGTTTGCCCTGCCCGAACGTGCGCTCAGCCATGGCTGCATCCGCGCCGAACGCGCCACCGAACTGGCGATGACCATGGCCATCCTCGGCGCCGACCTGCCGCCCGAAACCGCGGTCGAATACAACCTCTCGGGCAAATATACCAAAGTGCCGATGACCAAGCCCTGGCCGGTCTACATCACCTACTTCACCGTCGCGCGCGACGTGAACGGGCTGATGCGCAGCTTCGCCGACCTCTACGCCCGCGACGCCCCCGTCATCGCCAGCTTCGCCAAACCGCGCGAACTCCACACCGACCAGCGCAAGAGCACCGAGGCGATCATCAAGCTGGACAATCCGCTGTAGGGTATGGGGCCTCGCGGCTTCATACTCCCGATCCCCTCGTCATCCCCGTCCCCCTTTTCGTCATCCCCGCGAAGCCGGGGATCCAGAGCCCCGCAGCGCCACCTCGCCCTGGATTCCCGGCTGCGCGGGAATGACGAAGAGATGTTTCGGGAATGAACGGAACAACCGTTCACCGTTCCGAAACTTCCGCTAACCTGTTACCGTGCCTTCGTGCGTCAAGACTTCCAACCAACAGTCTATCTGCTGGCATCGCGCCGCAACGGCACGCTCTACATCGGCGTCACATCAAACCTGCTCCAGCGCATCCACCAGCACCGCGAGGGCACGTTCGGCGGGTTCACCAAAAGGCACACGATCCACCGCCTCGTCTGGTTCGAACAACACGCCACGATGGAACACGCGATCATTCGCGAGAAGCGCCTCAAGAAGTGGGAGCGCGAATGGAAGCTCAACCTGTTCGAGAAGGACAATCCCCGTTGGCGCGATCTGGCCGAGGATTTCGGGTTTCCAGCGCTGCCCACGGATTGAACGGCGCACCAGCCTTTCCCTCCCACCCTCGTCATCCCCGCGAAGGCGGGGATCCAGGGTGCCACAGCGCTGCGCCGCTCTGGATCCCCGCTTTCGCGGGGATGACGAAGGGTGTGGGCGAAGGCTATTTGGCTCGATCAAGCGAAAGGTAGGTTCAATCCAAATGGCGATCGGATGACATGTGGACCAACGGCCTGACGTTCCGCAAGCGTTCGTCGGCTTCAGCTTCGTAGGCTAAACGAAGGCTGCGGAAAAACCCATGCATGCCAGCGAAGCCCAAGTTCAGCGCGATCAGCAGTATGATGGACGGCAAAAATTGCGTCATGAACAAGTGCGAGCTGAAATTCAGCAGCAGTCCAACGATCATGATGCAAATCACGGCCACACTCAGACAGCGTAGCGATACCATGAGCAGCCACGCCACTGTCTCGCCAAGCCGCACAGCCTCGGGCGCGCGACGCCGGAAAAACATCAATAAATCCCCAGCCGATCCGCATACAAAAGCCGCCCGCCCGAAAGGTGCCACAGCGCCTCGTTGAAATCGGCCTCGGGCATCGCGAAGCAGCCGTCGCTGCGGCCGAGTTTGCCCCATTTCTCCAGCATATCCGGGTTGGCGTACCACGCCGGGTGCATCACGATGGCGCGGTCCAGCGCGTTGGTGTTTTCCGGGTCGATCCCGCCCAGGCGGATCGAGGTGCCGTATTTGCCCTTGTACCACTCATACGTGATGAACGCCCCGCGCGAGGTGGCGTTGCTGCCGACCTCGTTGGAAAAGAGCTTGAGGAAGCCGTCGTGCTCGGGGTCCGAGCCTTTGCCATGCGCCACCAGGAACGAGCGCACCTCGCCCTTTTCCAGATCGGCGAAGTGCAGCCGCGGCAGCGCCGAGGGCAGCGCGAAATCGGCCACGCCGACCACATCCTTGCGCCACAGCACTGCGCCGACGCGCGCCACCTGCTCCTGCGCCACGCCCAGAATGCGGCGGTGCTGCTCGGAAACGCTGTAGGGCTGGGCGAACACGCGCGCAGGCAGCGCCGCCGCAGCAACCGCTGCCGCCGCGCCCTTGATCAGCCCGCGTCTATCCACTTTGCCAGTCATACAAGGTCTATGTACGGCATTTCAGGCCGATTTTCCAGCCTCTGCGCCAAGCTGTTGCAGCGCTGCGCCGTCCACCCGCATGATCGTCCAACCATCCATCGCTCGCGCGCCGAGCGCCTTGTAGAAGCCGATGGACGGCGCGTTCCAATCGAGCACCGACCATTCGAGCCGCGCACAGCCCCGCTCCACCGCCAGCGCCGCAAGCTGC
>CAIKKO010000087.1 GCA_903828025.1 uncultured Sphingomonadales bacterium | reverse complement strand
CGAGTGTCGCAACCCAATCCTATCCGAAAATCACGGTGACCACCCGCGCCACTGGCCGGCCGCTACAGCGCGATATGGAAAGCGCGCGTCCGGCCAGCAGCGCTACCCTCGAAACCTACACCACGTCCCGGGGCACGATCCGCATTGATATTAACTTTCGTTGCCGCCACCTTGCCATCACCTTTTTTGGCGCAGGTGCCTGTGGGGATAGACTCTGATGTTCAGGGCGCGAGTGGCGTTTGCGGCATCACAGGGAAAGACGCTCTTGCGATAAGAAATGCTCTGAAGTCCGACAAAACAATAATTCAAGAGCCCTCACCATCCTACCGATTTGAAACTTATTTCTCATCGACCGAGTCAAAGGCATGGACTGTTACGACGGAAGCTGATGCTGCTTATCCTGCGGTAACTTGCACCTATGTCTATAATTCAGGGAGCGGCACCGACATGCGACGGCAAATGCGCTGCGACGCGAGTCGTGAGGCATGCGATGCACTTTTTCTTGAGTTCCGTAACAACGACAGCCGCGTCAAAAAACAGTTGAGAGGCCAGTAAATTCCTGTCGGCTTTCAACCAAACCTGATCAATCCGAGGTCGTGTTTCGTAACGAGCAAACTGCCCCTTACGCTAAAGCCCCGAACCCTAAACCCGCCCCTCAATCGCATCCCAGATCATCCCCGCCGTATCGGTCCCATTAAACCGATCAATCGCCACGATCCCCGTCGGCGAGGTCACATTGATCTCGGTCAGCCACTTGCCGCCGATCACGTCGATGCCGACGAAGATCAGCCCCAGCCGCTTCAGTTCCGGCCCCAGCGCGGCGCAGATTTCCTGCTCCTGCGGCGTCAGTGCGGTCTTTTCGGCATAGCCGCCCACGGCAAGGTTGGAGCGGAACTCGCCCTCGCCCGGCTTGCGGTTGATTGCGCCCGCCACTTCGCCGTCCACCAGCACGATGCGCTTGTCGCCCTCGCTCACTTCGGGGAGGAAGGCCTGCACCATATGCGGTTCGGGCCAGGTCTGGTTGAACACTTCCAGTAGCGCGCCGAGGTTTTCGCCCTCTTCCGAAACGCGGAAGATCGCCTTGCCGCCGTTGCCGTGGATCGGCTTGATCACGATGGCCCCGTGGCGCTTCTGGAAGTCTCGCACTTCCTCGACAGACCGGGTGACCAAAGTCGGCGGCATGAAGCGCCGGTAATCGAGCACCATGACCTTTTCGGGCGCATTGCGCACGCTGCGCGGGTTGTTGACCACCAGCGTCTCGGCTTCGATCCTCTCCAGCAGATGCGTCGCGGTGATATAGCCCATGTGGAACGGCGGGTCCTGCCGCATCAGCACCACGTCGATATCGCGCCCCAGATCGAGCCGCCGCGCCTCGCCCGCCTTGTAATGATCGCCGGCCACGTGCTGAACCGTGACGGGCACGGCGCGCGCCGTCAGCCGGTCGTTCTCGTCAAGCGAGAGCGCGCCCACATCGTAATGATAAAGCTCATGCCCCCGGGCCTGCGCCGCCAGCATCAGCGCGAACGAGGAATCCCCGGCGATATTGATCGAATGCAGCGGGTCCATCTGGACGGCAACGCGAAGGGTCATGCACCTGTTCCTGCTCAATGTGTCTCGACGTCGCTCGACACGAACGGATTGGCCCCTCACATCCCGTTCGTGTCGAGCGCAGTCGAGACACCGGGCGCTAAGGCTGCCAGACGTTGGCCATGTGGCGCGGCCAGTGCCCGGGCGCAAGGAGGATCACGTCGATTCTGAGATGATCACCCGCCTTGGCAAAGCGCGGGGCCAGCGCCTCCGCCGCGCGCGCCACGCGCTTGAGCCGCCGCGCGTCAATCGCAGAATCGAGCGCCGCGCCGGTGGAGCGCCACTTCACCTCGACAAACGCGACCGTCCGCCCCTTGCGCGCCACCAGATCGACCTCGCCCGCGCCCACGCGCTGCCGCTTGGCCAGAATGCGCCAGCCGCCGAGCCACAAGTACCAGGCCGCAAGGCTCTCCCCGCGCCGCCCCTTCTGCTCTGCCTTGCGCCGCTCGGCCTCCTGCCGGCTCACCCCTTGAGCTCCATCACCCGCGCATAGAGCGCCTTGCGGTCGAGCCCATGCTTTTTGGCCACCAGCGCAGCGGCCTTCGAGGCGGGCAAGTCTGCCAGCGCCGCCAGCAGCTCCGCATCAATATCTGCCTCGCCCGGCTTCTCCGCCGCCCCCGGAGGCCCCGCCAGCAACACGATCTCCCCGCGCGGCGGATGCGCGGTGTAATACGCGGCCAAGTCTGCCGCCGTCCCCGTGCGGCATTCCTCGTGCAGCTTGGTGAGTTCGCGCGCCACGGCGATCTCCCGCCCCGGCATGATCCGCGCCATGGCCTCGAGCGAAGCGACCAGCCTTGGCCCGGTATCATAGAACACCAGCGTCGCGGGCACTGCCGCCAGCTCCGCCAGCACATCGCCGCGCGCCTTGTCCTTGCCCGGCAGGAAGCCTGCGAACATAAACCGGTCGGTCGGCAGCCCGGCCAAAGTCAGCGCCGCGATCAGCGCGCTTGGGCCGGGGATCGTCGTGACGGCAATGCCGCGCCCCCGCGCCTCGCGCACCAACCGGTAGCCGGGGTCTGAAATCAGCGGCGTCCCCGCGTCCGAAACCAGCGCGACGGGCACAGTCATCATCTCGCCCAGCAGCTTCTCGCGCGCCGTATCGCTGGCGTGATCGTCATAACGCCGCATCGGCCGCTTGAGCCCGAGATGATACAACAATTTACCCGTGACCCGGGTATCCTCGCAGGCGATAACCGCGCATCCCGCAAGGACTTCGATTGCGCGCCGGGTCACATCGCCGAGATTGCCAATTGGGGTGGCAACAATATAGAGGCCGGGCCAAAGTCCGGAATCTGGTAAGGGCGTATCCATACGCCGTCCAATGGACCGGGTGTGAGGGAGCGGCAAGCAGATGATGATCGGCAGCAAGACGGGAATGGCCCTAAAGGTGCGGCGGATTGTGGCCGGCGCGGCGCTGGCGCTGCTCGCTGGGTGCGCAGTGATCCCCAAGCCCGTCGCCCCGCCCCCGCCTCCGCCGCCGGTCGAGATCAAGCCCGACGCCAATGTGCTGCCGACCGACGCGGACCGCCACCGCGTCGCGCTGCTCGTGCCGATGACCGGGGTGAACGCCTCGGTCGGTCAGGCCATCGCCAATGCCGCGACGATGGCGCTGCTCGATACCAACGCGCAGAACGTGCGCATCACGACCTATGACACCGCCGCAGGGGCCGGTCTGGCGGCCAACAAGGCCATCCTCGACGGCAACCGCCTGATCCTCGGGCCGCTGCTCGCGGACGAAGTCGTCGCGGTCGCCAGCGTGGCGCGCCCGGCCAAAGTGCCGATGATCACCTATTCGAATGACACCGGCGTCGCCGACCGCGATGTGTTCGTGCTCGGCCAAGTGCCCGGGCAGGCCATCGCGCGGGTAATCGGTTTTGCGCAGACCAAAGGCGTGACTGCGATCGGCGCGATCATTCCCACCGGCGCGTATGGCCAGCGCGTGGCCGCCGCGCTCAATGCCAATGCACATGCCCTCGGGCTCACCGTAAGCGGGTTCGAGGCTTACGACCGCAGCAACACTTCGGTGTCGAGCGCGGTCCGCCGCCTTCTGGCCAGGGGCCCGGTCGATGCCATATTGATTGGCGACAGCGGCCGCATCGCGCTGATGGCCGCGCCCGCCGCCGCTGGTACGCACCTGCTCGGCACCGAACTGTGGAACGGCGACGCCTCGATCGCCAAGAGCCCGGCGATGCGCGGCGCATGGTTCGCCGCCGTGTCTGACAAGCGCTTTGGCCAGTTCGAGCAATCCTACCGCACACGCTTCGGCGCTGCGCCCTCGCGCCTTGCCACGCTGGGCTACGATTCGGTCCTGCTCACGCTAAACGTTGCGCGCGAGTGGCGGCCGGGCACGCTGTTCCCCACCGCCCGGCTCTATGGCCGCGACGGGTTCATCGGGCTCGACGGCGTGTTCCGGTTCGAAGCGAACGGCGTCGCCGAACGCGCGATGGAAGTGCGCGAGGTTGGTGTGGGCACCTTCATCACGGCGAGCCCGGCTCCAGCCAAGTTCGGGCCCTAAAGCCGGGGAAAATCGCGGATAAGCAGCCACCGCCCATTGCCGCCGGATTCGCGCGTGTTCTATAGGCGTTCGCATGGCTGATGATCTGTTTGACAAGCTGCCATCGCGCAGCGCCGACGAGAGTTACGACGGTTCCGCAATCGAAGTGCTGGAAGGGCTTGAGCCCGTCCGCCGCCGCCCCGGCATGTATATCGGCGGGATCGACGAACGCGCGCTGCATCACCTTGTCGCCGAAGTGCTCGACAACGCGATGGACGAGGCGGTCGCGGGCCACGCCAACCGCATCGAGGTCACGCTCGAAGAAGGGCCGGACGGCACCGCGGGCAAGCTCACGATCAGCGACAACGGTCGCGGCATACCGGTCGATGAGCATCCCAAGTATCCGGGCAAATCCGCGCTCGAAGTGATCCTCACCACGCTCCATTCGGGCGGCAAGTTTTCGGGCAAGGCTTATGCCACCTCGGGCGGGCTCCACGGTGTCGGCATTTCGGTGGTCAACGCGCTTTCGGTGCTGACCCGCGTCGAAGTCGCGCGCAACAAGGAACTGTTCGCGCAGGAATTCTCGCGCGGGGTGCCCACCGGGCCGCTCCAGCGCATTGGCGGTGCGCCCAACCGGCGCGGCACCACGGTGATGTTCGTGCCCGATGCCGAGATTTTCGGGCCCGACGCGCGCTTCAAGCCGGCCCGCCTGTTCCGCCTCGCCCGCTCCAAGGCCTACCTGTTCGCGGGTGTCGAGATCCGCTGGAAATGCGCAGCCTCGCTCGCCAGCGCCGATGTGCCCGCAGAAGCCGTGTTCCAGTTCCCCGGCGGGCTTGCCGATCACTTGGCCGAACAAGTCGCAGGCCGCGAATGCGTCACCTCGATCCCCTTCGCCGGAACGCAGGACTTCCCCGCCGGTCCGAACGGTGAGCCGATGGGCCGCGCCGAATGGGCCATCGCCTGGCCCTTGTGGTCCGACGGGGCCTACAGCTGGTATTGCAACACCATCCCCACCCCCGATGGCGGCACGCACGAGCAGGGCCTGCGCGCCGCGCTCACCAAGGGCATCCGCGCGTTCGGCGAACTGGTCGGCCAGAAGAAGGCCAAGGACATCGCGCCCGAGGACATGCTGACGGGCAGCGAGATCATGCTCTCGCTGTTCATCCGCGATCCCCAGTTCCAGAGCCAGACCAAGGACCGCCTCACCAGCCCCGAAGCCGCACGCATGGTCGAGGCGGCGATGCGCGACCACTTCGACCACTTCCTCACCGACAATATGGAGCGCGGGAAGGCGCTGCTCGGCGCGGTCATGGAGCGGATGGACGAGCGCCTGCGCCGCAAGGCTGAGCGCGAGGTCAAGCGCAAGACCGCCACCAACGCGCGCAAGCTGCGCCTGCCCGGCAAGCTCACCGATTGCAGCGGCGAGGGCAGCGGCGAGACCGAGTTGTTTATCGTCGAGGGCGATTCGGCCGGCGGCAGCGCCAAGCACGCGCGTGACCGCAAGACGCAGGCCATCCTGCCGATCCGCGGTAAAATTCTCAACGTCGCCAGCGCCACGGCAGACAAGATCCGCGCCAATGCCGAAATCGGCGATCTCGCGCTCGCGCTCGGCTGCGGCATGCGCAAGGACTGCAATGCCGATGCGCTGCGCTATGACCGCATCATCATCATGACCGACGCCGATGTCGACGGCGCGCATATCGCCACTTTGCTGATGACGTTCTTCTTTCAGGAAATGCCCGAGATCGTGCGGCGCGGGCACCTCTACCTCGCCCAGCCGCCGCTCTACCGCCTGACCAGCGGCGCGACGAGCCTCTACGCCAAGGACGACGCACACCGCGCCGAGCTGGAGGCGACCAAGTTCAAGGGCAAGAAAGTCGAAGTCGGCCGCTTCAAGGGTCTGGGCGAAATGAACCCGATCCAGCTGCGCGAAACCACGATGAGCCCCAAGACCCGCAGCCTCATCCGCATCACCCTGCCCCCCGAATACGAAGGCCGCGCGGCGGTAAAAGACCTCGTCGACCGCCTGATGGGCCGCGACCCTGCAGAACGCTTCATGTTCATCCAGAACCGAGCGGGCGAATTGGATCCGGAGCTGATTGATGCTTGAGGAAAAAGCCATGAACCCCACCACCACCTACCCGCTCGGCAGCTTCACCGTAAACCGCATGGGCTACGGCGCGATGCAGTTGGCTGGCCCCGGCGTGTTCGGCCCTCCGCGCGATCCGGCGGAGTGCATCGCGGTGCTGCGCGAGGCGGTGGCAAGCGGGGTGAACCACATCGACACCAGCGATTTCTATGGCCCCGAGATTACCAACCGCCTGATCCGTGAGGCGCTCGCGCCCTATCCGGACGGGCTCGTGCTCGTCACCAAAGTCGGCGCGCGGCGCGGGCCGGACGCTTCGTGGATCATGACGCCGGAGCCTGCCGCGCTCGTGGAGCAGGTGCATGGCAATCTGCGCAATCTCGGGCTCGACACGCTCGATGTGGTCAACTTGCGCATCGGCCACGCCTTCGGGCCGGACGAGACCAGCCTTGCGGAACGCTTCGGCGCGCTCCGCGATCTGCAAGCCCAAGGCCTCATCCGCCACATCGGCCTCAGCAACGTAACGGCCGCGCAAGTCGCCGAGGCCCGCGCGATCGGCGAAGTGGTCTGCGTCCAGAACGCCTACAACATCGTCAATCGCACCGACGACGCATTGATCGACGCACTGGCAGCAGACGGCATCGCCTTTGTCCCGTTCTTCCCGCTCGGCGGCTTCTCGCCGCTGCAGTCCGCTACGCTCGATGCGCTGGCGGCGCGGCTGGGCGTGAGCGCGATGCAGTTGGCGCTCGCCTGGCTGCTCCACCGCGCGCCCAATGTGTTGCTGATTCCGGGCACATCCTCGCGCGCGCATTTGCGCCAGAACCTCACTGCGGCGCAGCTCATGCTGGACGATGCCACGCTGGCCGAGCTCGATGCAATCGGGCGCGCACCAGCCTGACCCGCCCGGCATCCTTCCGCGCGCTTTAACCCGCCCGCACGGGTTTCACCCTAGACCCGGCAAAACCGCTTTACAGCACCCCTTGCCCTAGAACCGACTGGTGACTGGCGCGCATTCCGCCCGCCGCGATATGGGCAATTTCCGGATGGACTATCTCAAGAACGCTCCGATCGGGCGCAAGCTGGCTGTGATGTTCGCGCTGCTGTCGCTCGTTTTGGTCGCCGCTATCGCCACCATGGTCTGGCGCATGGGCGAGATGCGCGGCACCGAAATCGAGGTCGCGACCGAGCACGTGCCGCAGGCGCTCTCGGCCGACAGGGTCAATATCGCGATGGCCGATTTCGAAGCCGCGCTGCGCGGCCACTTGCTCGCTGCCGACCAATTTGAACGGGCAGACGCGGAGGCGCGGATCGCGGCCGACCAGAAAGTCGTCAGCGTCGAAACCGCCGCGTTCGAGGCAACCGAGCTCGACCCCAAGGAAAAGGCCTACCTCAAGGCGTTCAAGACCGGCTGGCAGCAGATGAGCCAGGACACCACCTCGATTGTCCAGCTCTCGTCCGAAGGCCGCACCGCCGAGGCGCTGGCCCGCCTCGTGACCTCGTCCGAGCCGGTCGAGGTCACGATGAAGGCGCTCAAAGACCTCGCCGACTATCAAAAGCAGCATATCGACATTGCCAGCCGCGAAGCGGCTTCGTCCTACGCGCTCGCGCTGTGGACTGGCGTGCTTGCGGCGCTGGTTCTGCTTGGAACGCTGGGCGGGATATATCTGGTGATGGTCCGCTTCGTCGCCCGCCCGGTCGGCCTGGTGACCCAGTCGATCGAGGCGCTGGCGCAGGGCCGCCTCGATGCGGCCTTGCTGGTGGACGACACCCGCGACGAAGTCGGCGCGCTGGGCCGCGCCATGCGGGCGCTGCAGGGCCAACTGGCCGGCGCTGAAAAGGAAAAAGCCGATCAGGTCGATCTGATCGTCAGCACGCTCGGCACCGCGCTCGCGCAGTTCAAGGACGGCGACCTCGGCGCGCGCATCACGGCCTCGCTCGATGGCCCCTTCGCCAGCCTGAAAACCGACTTCAACGCCATGGCTGCCGAACTGGAACAAGTCATCGGCTCGGTCGCTGGCACCGCCAGCAGCGTGCAGACCGGCTCGACCGAAATCCGCGCCGCCTCCGATGATCTCGCCGCGCGCACCGAGCAGCAGGCCGCAAGCCTTGAATCCGCCGCCAACGCGATGCGTGAGGTGACCTCGAAGGTCGAGGAAAGCGCGTACAATGCCAGTGCTGTCCGCGAAACGATCGGGCGCGCCACCGACCGCGCCAATCTCGGCGGCGATGTCGTCAAGCGCGCGGTAAGCGCCATGGACAGCATTGTCAGCAGCTCGAAGACCATTACCCAGATCATCGACCTGATCGACGGCATCGCATTCCAGACCAATCTCCTCGCGCTCAATGCCGGGGTTGAGGCCGCGCGCGCGGGCGAGGCAGGCAAGGGCTTCGCGGTCGTCGCCAACGAGGTCCGCGCGCTGGCGCAGCGCTCGGCAGAGGCCGCGCGCGATATCAAGGGCCTTATCAGCGGCAGCGCACAGCATGTCGAGATGGGGGTCAAGCTGGTCTCCGAAACCGGCGAAGCGCTCGATGCGATCATCACCCAGGTTTCGGAAATCGGCACGCTGATCGAGGGCATCGCCACCGCGGCGGTCGATCAGGCGAGCAGCATTTCCAAGGTCAACGTGACCATGGGCGAGCTAGACCGGATGACCCAGCAGAACGCTGCGATGGTCGAGGAAAGCGCCGCCGCCTCGCGCAATCTTTCCGGTCAGGCCGCCAACATGGCCAACATGGTCGCGCGCTTTCGCGGACAAGGCGTCAGCTCCGGCGCGGCAGCCAGCTACACGGCACCGGCCTATCATGCACCGGCCCCCGCGCCGCGCGCTGCCTCCCGTGCCGCCCCGCGCACTGCGGCAGCACCGGCTGCAGCCCCGCGCACATTCGCCGCTTCTGCCCCTGCTCCGTCGCACGGCAACCTCGCGGTCAATCTGAGCGACGACAACTGGTCGGAATTCTGAACTGTTGCCCGATGCCGGCCGGGCGGCGCGGATCTCAGTCCGCGTCGCCGGCTGGCGCATCCTCGCGCTTGCCCGCCTTGAAATCGAAGCGGATGCGCACCCAGGTGCCGATTTGCGGCTTGTTGTCCACACGCGGCGGCCGCACCAGAAACTGCCACGCCGCCTGCCGCAACGCGCGCGCCAGGCCTGATCCGCGCGGGCTTTCCTCAACTTCGCGGCAATCCTCGACATGGAACCGCTCGACCGTGCGGCAGATGATCATCGCCCAATCGCCCGCCCCGGACCCCCGCGCCGCACCCATGTAGGGTGAGAGTTCG
>CAIKKO010000086.1 GCA_903828025.1 uncultured Sphingomonadales bacterium | reverse complement strand
GTCGGTGGCCCCTTTGCTTTACGCGTCGGCACCCCGCGCGCCCATCGCGGTTGGCTCCGAACCCGACCTGTTACCGCGCGAAGGAGCCGGTCTGCTGGTGCTAGACCGGAATGGTAGCGCAGCCTCATCGGGAGCCTGCCCGCCGAAGGAGTGGCCACCCGGCATGTCCCAGCAATTCAGCCTGCCCGAAGTGGTCATCAACGGCCGCTTTCTGATGCAACCCGTCACCGGCGTGCAGCGCGTGGCGCGCGAGCTGACGCGGGCACTCGATCACCTCGTTGCAGAGGAAGGCCGCCCGGTCAGGCTGCGTCTGGTGTGCGAACCCGATGCCGTGCTCGATGATCTGGACCTGAAAGTGACCACGATCGAGCGAGCAGGCGGGCCAACTGGCGGGCGGAGCAATCGCCTGCGAGGGCACGCGTGGGAGCAGTTTGTCCTGCCGCGCCGCGTGCGCGGGGGGCACTTGCTGTGTCTGGGCAACACTGCGCCGCTGCTGGCGCTCCACGCGCGGCACCCGGTCACGGTGATGATCCACGATCTGTCGTACCGCCAGTTCCCCTGGGCCTATCGGATGCATTACCGGCTTGGCCACCGCTTCATGCTGCCCTCGCTGCTGCACCGCGCGCAGACGATCCTGACGGTTTCGGAGCGGGAGAAAGCCATGCTGGCCGCGCTCCGGCCCGAAGCGCGCGGGCGTATTCGCGTGGTGCAGAACGGCGGCTGGCGCGATGGCGCGATCGCCGCGGGCAAGGCACCGCTCCCGGATGGCACCGCACACACCGGTCCTGCGCCGGGCTATCTGCTCTATGTCGGCTCGCTTTCGCGGCGCAAGAACATCCACGGCGTGCTCGCGGTGGCCATCCGCCTCGCGCGGGAGGACGGCACGGCCACGCTGATCGTCGGCGGGGGCAGCGATATCCTTGCCCCCATTGCCGGTGAAGTGCCCGCCGATGTCGCGCATCTGGTGCGCTTTACCGGGCCGGTGACCGCGCTGGATGAACTTGGCGAGCTCTACCGCAATGCCGGGTGCCTGCTGTTCCCCTCATTCTATGAGGCAAGCCCGCTGCCGCCGGTGGAGGCCATGGGCTTCGGCTGCCCGGTCGTAGTCTCAGCCATTCCGGCCATGACCGAACGGTGCGGGACGGCGGCGGTCTATTGCGATCCCGGCAGCGTGGACGACATGGTGGCGGCGGCGCGGCGGGTGCTGGCTGATCCGGCACTATTCGCCGCCCGCAGTCTGCGCCACGCCCGGCACTGGACTTGGCGCGATCAGGCTGCCGGGGTGCTGGCCGCTGTGCTGGGCCCGCCGGACAGTGAAGCCAACCAAGATGCCCACCGGAGCGCAGCGAGCGCGCCGGTGGGCATCGAGGAAAGCGGCTTCCTGCTTGCGGGTCAGCAGGCGCCCTCGCCCCTCAGCACGCAAGGTACGGTGAGCAGCAATATCCGCACATTGAGCGCCAGCGAACGCGAGCGCGCATAAGCGAGATCGAACGCAACCCGGCGGCGATAGCTCGTCTGATCCTCGCGCTTGACCTGCCAGAGCCCGGTGATCCCCGGCTTCAGGCTGCAATAGACCGAGAAATGGCGGCCGTAGCGCGCGGCCTCGCCCGCCACGATCGGGCGCGGGCCAACGAGGCTCATGTCCCCCCGCAGCACGTTGAACAGCTGCGGCAGCTCATCAAGGCAGCTGCGGCGCAGGAACCGCCCAAGTGGCGTTATGCGGGGATCCTGGCGCAGCTTCTGTGTCGCTTGCCACTCGGCCCGCGCCTCCGCATCGGTTTCGAGGAGGTGCGCCAGCCGGGCGTCGGCATCGACTGTCATCGAGCGAAACTTGAGGCAGCGGAACGGACGCCCGCCCTGCCCCAGCCGGGTGTGCGCAAAGAGCAGGGGCCCGGGATCCAGCAGCATGACCGCCAGCGCCGTGGCCAGCATGATCGGTGCCAGCAAGACCAGCGCCATGCTGGCTCCGAACAGATCGAGCAGGCGAATGGCGCGCGAATTGCCCGTGACAGCCACCACCCTGCGCAGCGGCAGGGACGGCGGATGGAGCACACAGAACGAGACCGCAGCGACCGGGCGATGCGGGCCCGGCCCCCTCAGTGGCAAGGCAGCCGGCGGAAAGGGAGAAACGGAAGACGTGGATGTCCAGGGTTCGGCCTGGACCGGCATTGGGCTGTTCACTGCTCAGGTCTCCATCGAGGCCCGCACACCGAGAATTCGGCGGCAGTGGCAGCACGATGGAGCGATGCGCTGTCCGGGTCAGTCCATGATGCCCCCGGGACGGTTGGATTAGGACTCGGCAAAGTCCTTGACGAATCCCGTCAGGCCAACACGCCGAAGCCCCAGAGGATCACCGCCCAGAGCGCGGCCGATGCCGCCAGCGGGAAAGCCACCCGGAACCAACCGGGGTAGAGATCCTCTGCGCGTTCCTCTTCCGGGCTGGTCAGTTGCGCCAACCCGGCCTGAAGCCGATGGACGGGCGAGGGCATGGGGACCGCCTGATCGTCGGCAAGCCGCGCGGTTGCGGGCTTCCCGGCCTCGCGCGCCGGCTCGGAGCCGGGCGGCGGCGCGACCTGGGGCATCGACCGTTGAGCGGTATGATCGGCGGCGCCCTGACGGGGCTTGGGTACGGGCATGGGAAACCTCCGCCCCGGAATTACCGCAGCGGGATTAAGCCCCCGAATTGGGGCTATACGCACATGTACTTAAGTGTGGGCAGCGCAACGCAATTCCTGCTGCGCCGCACAATCTGCTCCATCTCGGAGCAGTCTATGCGCGCTCAGCCTGGCTGACCAGCTCGCCATCCACCGGGTAGCCCACGCCCGAGGGAATCACCAGCCAGCGTTCGCCCCCGCGCTCTTCGATCATCGGGGTGATCGTGACCATCGGGGTCGCCAGAGCATGGTCACGCGCGGATTCAAAGTCATTAAACAACGCCAAACGTTCAAGATTTCTTCGCGTCGGGAAGATGATCTTGATCGCCTTCTCGTTCGCCAGACGCAGTGCCTCAGCCGCGCTGGCCCAAAACAGGTGCCGATTCTCCGTGCTATCGGCTGTCACTTCGACCGCGCCCGTCCCCAGGTTGGTGAGGTAGAACCGGGTGTCGAACACGCGCATGTTGCGGTGCCGTGGCAACCACCGCGCGAACGGCACCAGCGCGTCAAAATCAAGTGTCCAGTCAAAGGCTTCGAGAACATCCTGCAAACGCCCGGTCCCCTGCAACAGAGCCCTTGCCGCAGCGGCGCGGACGGCATCGATCGTCCCGGTCAGGCCAACGGCAAGCCCGGTTTCCTCCAGCGTCTCACGCACCGCAGCGATCCGCCCGGCCACTTCGGCGATGTCGTGGTCGATACCGGCAGCGATTCGCAGCTGCTCGGCAAGGTCGGTATCTGCCGGATCCACTTTGCCGCCGGGAAAGACCGTAGCCCCGCCCGCAAACGACATGCTTCCCGAGCGCTCCACCATGAGGATCTGCGCCGGGCCGCCAGCGGGGTCGTGGCGAAAC
Source organism: uncultured Sphingomonadales bacterium (assembly GCA_903828025.1). Classification (GTDB taxonomy): domain Bacteria; phylum Pseudomonadota; class Alphaproteobacteria; order Sphingomonadales; family Sphingomonadaceae; genus Novosphingobium. Next base: position 5,497 of record CAIKKO010000086.1, on the reverse strand, counting down.
ACCACCAGCGTCGCGGCGGGGGTAGCGGGGGCTGCATCGGGATGCGCGCCCATTGCGTCGAGATCTTCCATGGTGCGACCATGCTACGGCGGCACCGACTTGCCAAGCACCGCGGCACAACTTTGCCGGGTTCGGCATGGCTCTGTCGGTGAACTTTACAAGGGCGGCGGCGTCTCCACCGGCAGATCGGCGTGAAACGGGAAAATTCGGGCACTTTTCGAGTTTGGCACGGCTTATGCTTAGTCAGTATTGTCCTGAGAGTGTCTTCCCAGAGGCGGAACTGTTCCCCCCGGTCTCCCGGTTCCGCCTCTCACAGGCCCCACAGCCCAGAAAGCCCCGCGCGCGGACTCCCCCCACCGCGCGCGGGCCGGGCCCTCCCCACCAAGCAGACAAACAAAAACGCGGCCTCGCCGGTGGCAAAGCCGCGCTTTGGAACGCATTTTGGCAAATGCGTTTGCGTTTTGGCTGAAACTCAGGCCGGGCGAACCTCGGCATCTTCCATCAGTTCGTGCAGTTCGCCGGCCTCGTACATTTCCATCATGATATCCGAACCGCCGACAAACTCGCCCTTTACATAGAGTTGCGGGATCGTCGGCCAATCCGAATAGGCCTTGATGCCCTGGCGGATTTCCATGTCCTGCAGCACATCGACGGTTGCGTAGGCGACACCGAGATGTTCGAGAATGGCGATCGCCTTGCTCGAGAACCCGCACTGCGGGAACAGCGGCGTGCCTTTCATGAACAGGACGACGTCGTTGGCTCCGACGATTTCAGCGATGCGTTCGTTGCTGGACATGGCGTGTGGCTCTTTCATGGGTTCCGGCAGGCCGGGCGGTTTGAGTGGTTAGGTGGGAACCGCAGTGGTCACTTGCAAGGCATGGAGCACGCCGCCCATGCGCTCGCCCAACGCAGCGTAGACCGCCTTGTGGCGGGCAACGCGCGAAAGGCTGGCAAACGAGGCGGCCACCACATGCGCGGCATAGTGATCGCCGTCACCAGCCAGATCGGTAATCGTCACGGCGGCATCGGGAATGGCCGCACGAATCAGCGCTTCGATTTCGCCAGCGGCCATTGCCATCAGGCGTCGCCCACGATCTGGCGGCGGGCTTCGATCGCCTGTTCGGCCAATGCGGCGCGGATTTCCGGCTCGTCGATCTCGACCCGCGCCGAAATCAGATCGCCCAGCAGCTTGCGCACCACGTCCTCGTCGCCGGCTTCCTCGAACTCGGCCTGCACGACCGAGCGGGCGTAGGCTTCGGTTTCCGCCGCATCGAGCCCCATGCGCGCTGCCGCCCAGTGGCCGAGCAGCTTGTTGCGCCGTGCCTGAATGCGGAACAGGGTCTCTTCATCATGCGCGAATTTGGCTTCTTCAGCGCGTTCGCGGTCTTCGAACGTGGTCATGGCAGGTCTTTCCTGTGGCAGCGGTAGGCCGTGTGGGCCGTATGTCTCGTCCTGACGGATAGTGAGCAAGGTGCGCGGCTGCAAGGGACTGGCGCGCAAATTCATAAAGTCTCGCAGGCTTATTTGATCGGGAGGCCGGTCCACTTGGCAAGGAAAGCGAGCACGTCCGCCCCGCCCGCGATCACTTTGTCGACCGGACGGCCCGATCCGTGCCCGGCCTGCGCTTCCACGCGGAGCAGATGCGGGCGATCACCGATGGACGCTGCCTGCAGCGCCGCGACATATTTGAAGCTGTGCGCAGGGACCACCCGGTCGTCGGTGTCGGCCGTGGTGACGAGGATTGCCGGATAGTCTGCATGGTCCCGGATGTTGTGGTAGGGCGAATAGGCCCGCAGCACCCGCCAGTCCGCCTCGCGCGCCGGGCTGCCATAGTCATCAACCCAGAACCGGCCCGAAGTGAACCGGTCGAAGCGCAGCATGTCCATCACCCCGACATCCGGGTTGGCCGCCGCGAACAGATCGGGACGCTGGTTGATCACCGCGCCCACCAGCATGCCGCCGTTGGAGCCACCCTGAATCGCCAGCCCGCCCTTGGCGGTAATGCCCTCACGCAGCAGATATTCGCCCGCCGCGATGAAATCGTCGAAGCTGTTCTGCTTGTGGGCCAGCCGCCCGGCATCGTACCATGCCGCGCCGAACTCACCGCCGCCCCGGATATTGGCGAGCGCGAAGACCCCGCCCGACTGGAGCCAGGCCATGCGCACCGCCGAATAACCGGGCGTGAGCGCAATATCGAAGCCGCCATAGCCATAGAGCAAAGTCGGCGCGGCCTTGCCTGCCACCGCCAGCGACCGTGCACGCACGATATACATCGGCACTTTGGTGCCATCTTTCGAAGCAAAGCTGCGCTGCTCCACCAAATAGTCGTCCGGATTGAACGGTACGCGCGGCACCGCAAACGGCGTCGCCTCCCCCGTGCGCAGATCGAGCCGGAAAATCGCGGGGGGCTGGTTGAAGCTGGAGAACTGGTAGAATGTCTCCGGATCGCCGGGCCTGCCGCCGAAGCCGCTGGCCGCACCGATCGCATTGATCGTGATCGCCCGCTGCGGCCGACCGCGCAAATCGGTGACCACCGCAATGCTGGCCCCGTGCTGCAGATACGACAGAATCAGCCGGTTGCCGACGATCCGCCCGCCGTCCAGCGTATCCGCGCGCTCGCCGATCACGCCGGTCCAGGTGAAATGGGCCGGTGCGCTGTGGTCCAGATCGAGCCGGACCAGCCGGTAGTTCGGCGCGCCCGCGTTGGTCATGAACCACAGCCGGTTGCCGATGCCCTCGACGAATTTCCAGTCGCTCGTCATCTCCGGCACGACAGCCTCGGCCACCCAATGCTGCGGCCCCCTTGAGAAGATCTGGCCATGATCCAGCGCGATAACCCGCACGGTGCGACGCGGCAGCGTGCTCGCCAAAGAGATGATCACCGCCCAGCGCCCATCCGAACTCACTGAAACGCGTTGGTTCCAGTCGCGGTGGTCGGGGGTGGCGAACACCATGGTGTCGGCGCTTTGCGGGGTGCCAACGCGGTGATACCACACCGCCTTGTCGTAAACCGGTGCCTGATAGGCCGCATCCGGCGGCGGCGCAGGGTAGCGGGCATAGAGAAAGCCGCTATCCCCGACCCACCCGATCGTGGTGTCATTCGCCCATTCAAGGCGGTCTTGCAGCACGCGGCCAGTCGCCACATCGACGACGCGGACCGTGCGCCAATCGCTGCCATCGAATTGCTCGGTATAGGCAAGGAAGCGGCCGCCGGGCGAAGGTGCCCACGCATCCAGCGCGCGCGTGCCTGATGCGGGCGCGGCATCCGCCCCGGCCTGCGTGGTCGCGTCGCGCCAGGTGTTGGGATCTATCAGCGCGCGGGGCGTGCCTTGCAATCCCTCGCGAACATAGAGCACGGCCTGATTTTGCAACCCGCTGTTGCGCAAGTAGAAGTATCGCTGCCCAGCCTTGCGTGGCAGGCTGAAGCGTTCGTAGTCAAACAGGCTGCGGATGTGCGAAAGCAATGTGTCGCGCCCCGGCAATTGCGCGAGATAGGCGGAGCTCGCCGCATTCTGCTGCGCCACCCACGCGGTCACCTCGGGGCTGGAGCGGATGCCTGCCTCAAGCCAGCGATAGGGATCAGCCAGATCCTCACCAAACACCCGTTCGACCAGCGGATCGCGGCGGGTGGACGGATAACTCGTCGCCGAGACGGCCGTGATTGCCACGGTGGGCATGGCACTCGACGTGGGGGGCGCGGCCTCCGGGCCGCTAGGGGCATGGACCTGCAAGGCGAGCGCTTCCGCCTCTCCACGGGCTCTTGCCCCGGGGGCCGCGATCAAGGCCGCAACCGCCAGGATCAGCCATCCGATCCTTCCCGCGTTTATCATCTATGCCCGCAAGGATAGCACCGCTTGCCCCCGCCACGCGAGCCGGAAATGCACGAAATCCCATGCAAAAAGGGCGGCAGCCCTGCGGCCCCGCCCTTTCGGCAATTCCTGTGATGAACGCAAAAACCCGCGGATCAGGCGGCTTCGTATTCGTCCTCATCCACGGTCATCACCGGGCCCGAGTCCAGACCCTTGGCGCTGGTGTCGCGGTCGACCAGTTCGATCACCGCCATCGGTGCAGCGTCCGAACCGCGGAAGCCGGCCTTGATGATGCGGGTGTAGCCGCCTTCGCGCTTGGCATAGCGTTCGGCGAGCACGTCGAACAGCTTCACCAGCTGCGCATCGTCGAGCATGCGCGCATGCGCCAGACGGCGGTTCGAAAGGCCGCCATGCTTGGCCAGCGTGATGAGCTTCTCGACATAAGGGCGCAGTTCGCGCGCCTTGGGCAAAGTGGTGGTGATCTGCTCGTGCTTGATGAGCGCGGCCGCCATGTTGCGCATCAGCGCGCGGCGGTGTGAGCTGGTCCGGCCCAGCTTGCGCTGGCCAAGTTTGTGACGCATCGGTCTTCTCCGTTCGTTAGGGGCCCGTATCAGGTAGCCCGTACCAGGCGGCTTTCAGGGCACCGCCAACAACCCGAAACGGGGCGCTCCTTGTGGGAAGCGCCCCGAAATTTCGTTTAACCGAGAAGCTCTTGCTCAAGCTTCTTGGCCATCTCTTCGATGTTCTCCGGCGGCCAGCCGGGGATGTCCATGCCGAGGCGCAGACCCATCGAGGAGAGCACTTCCTTGATTTCGTTGAGCGACTTGCGGCCGAAGTTCGGCGTACGCAGCATCTCCGCTTCGGTCTTCTGCACGAGATCGCCGATGTAAATGATGTTGTCGTTCTTGAGGCAGTTGGCCGAACGCACCGAGAGCTCGAGCTCGTCCACCTTCTTGAGCAGGTAGCGGTTGAGCTGGTTGGCATCGCTCTCTTCGGGCGTGTGCACGGTCATGCTGCTGCCCATTGCCGGCATGTGGCCGGCAGGCAGCTGGTCATCGAAGTGCACGAACAGCGAAAGCTGGTCCTGCAGGATGCGCGCGGCATAAGCCACGGCGTCATCCGGCGTGACCGTGCCATCGGTTTCAACGGTGAGGTTCAGCTTGTCGTAATCGAGCTCCTGCCCAATGCGGGCGTTGTCGATCTTGTAAGAAACCTGGCGGACCGGCGAATAGAGCGAATCGATCGGAATCAGGCCGATCGGCGCGTCAATCGGGCGGTTGGCAACGGCGGGGACGTAGCCCTTGCCGGTGTCTGCGGTCAGTTCCATGTTGAAGGTCGCGCCTTCATCGAGATGGCAGATCACGAGGTCCTTGTTCATGACCTCGATGTCGCCGCTCACCGCGATATCGCCCGCCTTGACCTCGCCCGGGCCAGTGGCCGAGAGCTGGAGGCGCTTGGGGCCTTCGCCCTGCATGCGCAGCGCGATCTGCTTCACGTTGAGCACGATGTCGGTCACGTCTTCACGCACGCCGGCGAGCGAGGAGAATTCGTGCAGCACGTTCTCGATCTTGATCGAAGTCACCGCCGCGCCCTGCAGCGAGGACAGCAGCACCCGGCGCAGCGCATTGCCGAGCGTGAGACCAAAACCACGTTCGAGCGGCTCGGCGATGAACGTCGCGCGGCGCTTG
>CAIKKO010000085.1 GCA_903828025.1 uncultured Sphingomonadales bacterium | reverse complement strand
CGCTCTCGCTGGGCGAGCGGGTGCCGCTGGTGGTCCACCGCGCCGAACTCACCTCAGCCAAGCTCGCGATGGCGCTGCATGCCTGGGCGCTGCCGGGGGGCGGCACTTCGCTCACCGGGCAGGGCAAGCATCTCGACTACGGGCCATTCACGTTCGAAGCGGCGCTCGCCAAGGACGGCCCGCGTGCCACTCTGGTGCTGGCGAATCCGCTGCCCGCCGCCAGCTTGCGCGATGTTCATGTGGCGCTGAGCCCGGTGGGGGATGGCTTTCACATTGAAACGAAAGGCGATTCGCGCCTCGGGCCGTTCAGCGGCCTGCTAGGCCTGACCGCGCCCAAGGATGCGCCGCTCCACCTCGCAATCGAGCACTTCACCGTTTACCAGACCGAAGTCACCGGCAGCCTGGCGCTCGCCAAAGAGGGCGTGACCGGCAACCTGGCCATCGCGGGTGGGGGCGTGAGCGGAACGGTCGATCTGGCCCCGCAAGGGAAGGGCCAGGGTCTCAAGGCCGCGCTCACGGCGCGGGGGGCGCGCTTTGGCGGGGATAAACCGATTGCGGTGGGCAATGCCACGATCACCGCCGACGGCCTGCTGGAGGACGGCAATTCCACGCTCGAAGCCTCGGTCAAGGCCGAAGGGATCAGCGCGGGCAAGCTGTTCATCGGCCGGTTCAACGCCGATGCCGCACTCGTCAACGGCTCGGGCAGCGTCACCGCCTCGCTCGCCGGGCGGCGCGGCACCAACTTTGCGCTGCAAGGCACCGGCGCGTTCTCGCCCGACAAGATCGTGGCCTTCGTGGCGGGCGACTATGCCGGCCGGTCGATCTCAATGCCGTGCCGCGCGGAGCTCGACCGTGAGGGAGAGGGCTGGCGCCTGCAGCCGACCCAGATCGATTTCGGCCGGGGCACGGTGATCGCCAGCGGCCACATGCTGGGCGGGCCGACCGAGGCGCAAGTCATGCTCTCGCGCATGCCGCTTTCGGTGCTCGATATCGTGCTGCCCGATCTTGGCATGGGGGGCCTTGCTTCGGGCGTGGTCGAATATCGCAACGATCACCTCGGCGCGCCTGCCGGCCACGCGGCGGTCGAGATCAAGGGGCTCACGCGCTCGGGCCTAGTGCTCACCTCGCGTCCGCTCGATCTGGCGCTGGTCGCAAACCTCGATGCAACCGCGCTGCAAACGCGTGCCGTGGTGCGCGAGAGCGGACAGGGCGGCGGCCCCAACGGACCCGGAACCGTGCGCGGCCGCGTTCAGGCGTTGGTGTCCGATCTGCCGCGCGGCGGCACGATGCTGGAGCGGCTGCGCGGCGGGAAACTGCGCGCCCAGGTGCGCTATAGCGGCCCTGCGGAAGCGCTGTGGCGGCTGGTTTCGGTTGAAGTGATTGATCTCACCGGACCGCTGGGCGCGGCGGCGGACGTGACCGGCTCGATCGACCGCCCGGTGATTTCGGGCGCGGTGGCGACCAAGGCGCTGCGGGTGCAATCCAGCCTCACCGGTTCCGACGTGCGCGAGGTCGAGGCGCTGGGCAGTTTTGCGGATTCGCGCCTCAGCCTCGCGCATTTCAGCGGCACCACGGCGGGCAGCGGCGGGGCCAGTGGCGGCACCATCAGCGGCAGCGGCACGATTGATTTCAGCGATCTGGCCACCCACGGTGTCGGGCTCGATCTGCGGATCGCGGCGAGCAATGCGCTGCTCATCAACCGCGACGACATGGCCGCGACGATCACCGGGCCGCTGCGCCTGATCAGCAATGGCGTCGGCGGCACGATTGCCGGGCGCGTGCACATCGACAAGGCGCGCTGGACTTTGGGGCGCGCCAGCATCGCCGAGCAGCTGCCCGTGATCACCACGACCGAGACCAACTTGCGCGCCGATATCGCTCCGCCGCGCGCGCCGTTCCGGCCCTGGACCTATCTGATCGACGCCGCCGGGGCGGACCGGATCGACGTGCACGGGATGGGGCTTGAAAGCGAATGGGGCGCGGACGTGCGGCTGCGCGGCGATACCAGCAATCCGCAGATCTTCGGCTCGGCCGATCTGGTGCGCGGCGGCTACGAATTTGCCGGCAAGCGCTTTGATCTCACGCGCGGCAAGATCCGCTTCCTTGGTGAAGTGCCGGTCGATCCCCGGCTCGATATCGTGGCCGAAGGCGATGCCAACGGGGTGAGCGCCAAGATCGCGATCAGCGGTTCGGCGCTGAAGCCGCAGATTGCGTTCAGCTCGGTGCCCGCGCTGCCTGAGGAGGAACTGCTCAGCCGCATGCTGTTCGGCAGCTCGATCACGCAGATTTCCGCGCCCGAGGCGGTGCAGCTCGCCTCTGCACTCGCGGCCTTGCGCGGCGGTGGCGGGCTCGATCCGATCAACAAGCTGCGCAGCGCCATCGGGCTCGACCGGCTGCGCATCCTGAGTGCCGACGCGTCGATTGGCCGCAGCACGGCGATTGCGGTGGGCAAATATATCGGGCGGCGGATCTTTGTCGAATTGGTCACCGACGGGCGCGGCTACAGCGCGACCTCGGCCGAATTCCGCGTGACGCGCTGGCTGGTGCTGCTCGGCACGATCTCGACCATCGGCGACGAGAGCATCAACCTGAAGGCGAGCAAGGATTATTGAGAGGCTCGGGCCAACAGTTAGCCATTGCTTATTGGGTCACCCTGAACTTGTTTCAGGGTCCATCCTTCAGAGCGCACGGTGCTCTGAAATTTCAGACCCTTGGGGCGCGGCTTGCTTCTTTCAGCTGTCACTGCGTTTGCGGCACGATGGACCCTGAAACAAGTTCAGGGTGACGAAGGTTTTGGTGGATTGCGAGGTGCTGTCCAGACAAACGACCCCGCACCACCGGAGTGGTGCGGGGTCGTTTGCTTCAGGCTCTGCGCGCGGCTCAGGCCCCCGCGATGGTCTTCAGTTCCATGAAGTCCTTGAGGCCATACACGCCGCCTTCGCGGCCGTTGCCCGATTGCTTGTAGCCGCCGAACGCACCGCCCTTGACACCGCCCCACTGGTTGACCGCGACAAGGCCCGCGCGCAACCGGCCGACAATGCCCTTGGCGGTTTCGGGATCGCCCGAGATCACCGCCGAAAGCCCGTAGCTGGTGCGGTTGGCGAGCTCGATGCCGTCCTCGATGCCGTCATAGGTGGTGATCGTGGCGACCGGACCGAACGTTTCCTCGCGGAAGATCGTCATGTCCGGGGTCACGTCCGAAAACACCGTCGGGCGCACGAAATAGCCGCGGTTGACGTTGTCGGGCAGGCCCGGGCCGCCTTCGAGCAGCTCCGCGCCTTCGGCAATCGAGGTGTCGATCAGCGACTGGATCTTGGTCCACTGCGCTTTGTTGACCACCGGGCCGATGTGCATGCCTTCCTCGGCCGGATTGCCGACTTTGACCGCCGCGAAGTAGTTCTTCACGAACGTCTCGGCCTCTGACTTGCGCGAGATGGGCACGAGCAGGCGAGTGGGGGCGAT
>CAIKKO010000084.1 GCA_903828025.1 uncultured Sphingomonadales bacterium | reverse complement strand
TGCGCGCGGGCCTGGATGGTCAGTTCCAGCGGGTCTTTGAACGCGGCGAGATCGGCGGTGCTGACGGCGGCGGCCGGTTCGATCCCGGTCGCGACCATGAACGCGGGCAGGATTCCCGCCAGCCGCGCCAGATCGAGCGCCGCGACCGCCGCAGCATGCGCGTCAAACGGATCGGCGCGGAACGGCCCGCGCAGCGGTTCGGCCAGATCGAGCGCCGGATCGGCGAGCGTGCGCGCGGCGTGGAGCGAGAAGGGCTCCGCGCCGTGGATCATCACCGGCGCGTGCGGCTCGGCGGCCTCGCGCTGGTTGGCGAGCTTGAGCGTTGCGGCGCGCGCGGCAGAAATCAGCAGCCGCGCGGCATAGAGCCCCGGCTGGGCAAAGCCGGTCTCGGCCGGCAGCAGATCGAGCGCGCCCCCTTCGCCCTCCACCCGGATCGCCCAGCCATGGCGCAGGGCATCGAGCGCCAGCGCCACCAGCCTCGGGTCTCCCGCCGTCATAGCGCGAACCCGGTCATCAGCGGCACATGGTCCGAAGGCTGCTCCCAGCGCCGCGTTTCCTCTACGATCGTGTGCGAGACCGATTGCGCGGCCAGCGCGGGCGAGGCCCACATATGGTCCAGCCGCCGCCCCTGATCCTTCTCGCGCCAATAGGAACGGTAGGACCACCACGAGTAGTTGCGCTCGGGCGCGGGGATATGCTTGCGGCCCAGATCGACCCAGCCATGCGCATCGCCAAGCGCCTTCAGCGCGGCCACTTCCTGCGGCGTATGGCTGACGACCTTGAGCAGCGCCTTGTGGTCATAAACGTCGCAATCGAGCGGGGCGATGTTGAAATCGCCGACGATCAGCGTCGGCCGGTCCACCGCCTCGGCCCAGCGGGTCATGCGTTCCAGAAACGCCAGCTTCTGGCCGAACTTGGGGTTGGCTTGCGCGTCGGGAATGTCGCCGCCCGCCGGGATATAGACGTTCTCGAGGATCACACCGCCCCCGGCACCCAGCACCTCCACGCCCACATGCCGCGCCTCGCGATTGGCCTGCCAATCGTGGCGGCTCACCTCGCGCAGCGGCAGGCGGCTGACCGTGGCAACGCCGTGGTAGCCTTTCTGCCCATGCACCGCGCGGTGGGTGTAGCCCAGCCGTTCGAACATATCGTGCGGGAACAGCGCCTCGGCGGTCTTGATCTCCTGCAGGCACAGCACATCGGGCGCCTGCTCGGTCAGGAAGCGCTCGACCTGATCTATGCGCAGCCGCACCGAATTGATGTTCCATGTGGCGACAGTGAAGGTGGGAGATGCCATGCGCGGGCTTTACGGACCTTGGCGGGGGGCGGCAAGCGGTGTGCGCGAACCCACCCTGAAAAGGAAAACCCTCGCTCCGGGGGCATTGGAGCGAGGGTTCCTTGTGCGTTCGTCACGCTGCCAAGGCGGGGGATTGTGGGCCGGGTAACAGGGGGGGGGGCGATCCCGGCCAGTCCGTCTTGACCATTTCTTTCTAGGACCCCGCCGCTTGCTGGCTGATGAACGCGGGGATCAGGGTGGTCGCAAATTGTCGCAGCTTGGCGCGGCGTGATACCAGCCCACGCCAGACGGCCCCTTACTTGCGACCAGTCCCCCGGGGGTCATTCCAGCGAAACATGTTGGCGGGAACGGCGATGCCGTAGCGCTGATTCGACAGCCGCACCGTGGTGCGCGTGTTCTGCGAATCGAGCGAGACCCAGCTGTTGAGTTCATACCCGCCGGGCGCGCTGGCCTTGCGCAGCATGATCATCGTGATCGTGCCATATTCAGGGTGGCGCGGATCGCGCACTTCGAGGCTGATGACATCGGAGCGGCCGGTGGGATTGAGCGTGGCGTAGCGCGCCACATCCTTGTTCGGATCAAGCAGCGCACCCAAGGGGCTGTTGCGGATCGGCCAGCGCTGCACTTGCCGCACTTCGTAGTCGATCATGGTCAGCGCCGCGCCGTCAGAGACGATCAGCAGCGGCACGCCCGGCTGATACTGGAAGCGGATCTTGCCCGGCCGCTGCAGCGTGATCACGCCCGTCAGGCGCTGGCCGTTGCGGTCGGTCTGGACGAAATCGGCCTGCAGCGTCGATATCGCGCGCAGCGCGGCGACGGCCTGATCGACCTGGCTGTTGGTTTGCCGGGGGGTTGGCGCTTCCTTGGGGGCTGGCTCCGGCGCGGCCTGAAGGCTTGCGGCGGGCACAGCCAGCGCGATCAGCGCGGCATACAGGGGCGGGCGGGCGGCTTTGAGCTGTGGTTTATGCATCGCCGTTCCCTGCAGTAGCGGCGTTGAACCAAGCGTGAACTTCGCCCGATGGTCGCGAAACCGGTCCGGGCGGGGCGCTGATGCGCCCGCACGCCCGGACAATTCCGGCTTACTTGATCTTGGCTTCCTTGAACTCGACATGCTTGCGCACCACCGGGTCATACTTGCGGAAGACCATCTTCTCGGTGGTGTTGCGCGGGTTCTTCTTCGTGACATAGAAGAAGCCCGTGTCGGCAGTCGAGACCAGACGGATCTTGACGGTAGTCGGCTTGGCCATGGCTTTATCCTGAACGTGTGCGGACGCAAAAAATAGATGCGGCGGCGCGTTGCCACGCCGCCAGACAGGGGGCGGTCGTTGTGAGCGAATCGCGCAAAAGTCAAGCCAAAGCCGTGGCTGGCCGCGGCAAATTCATACCTCTCGATAGGGCGGCAGCGGTTTCAGTGCGCCGAAGTGCTCCTTGTGGGGCGGATCGGCCAGCTGGGGCAGGTCAGGAAGCGGCTGATCGACCGGGGTCACCGGCAGCCGATCGAGCAAGTCACGGATCAGCGTGAGGCGGCCAAGGCGCTGGTCGTTGAAATCCACCAGCGTCCACGGGGCGTGCTTGGTGTGCGTCGCTTGCAGCATTGCCTCGCGCGCTTCGGTGTAGGCGCGGTACTTGCTGCGCGCGGCGAGGTCGATGGGCGAGATCTTCCAGCGCTTCATCGGATTGTCGCGCCGTTCAGCAAAGCGCTTTTCCTGCTCGTCCTGATCGCAGGTCAGCCAGTATTTGAACAGCAGCAGCCCGTCATCGACCAGCAGGCGCTCGAACGCGGGCACCGCATCGAGGAACGCGCGCACTTGCGCCTCGGCGGCAAAGCCCATGACCGCCTCGACCCCGGCGCGGTTGTACCAGCTGCGGTCGAACAGCACGATCTCGCCCGCCGCTGGCAGGTTCGCGACATAGCGCTGAAAGTACCACTGCGAGGTTTCGCGCTTGGTCGGGGTGCCCAGCGCCACAGTGCGCACTTGCCGGGGATTGAGCCGTTCGGACAGCGCATGGATCGCGCCGGTCTTGCCCGCGGTGTCGCGCCCTTCGAAGATCACCAGAATGCGCGCGCCGGTGGCTTCAGCCCATCCGGCCATGCCGGTAAGCTCTTCCTGCAGCGGTTCGAGCAGCGCGTTGTAGTCCTTGTGCCCCAATCCGCCCATGCCCGTTCCTATGCCGATCAGATCAGGCCCAGAGCAACCAGAACAACGCTGCCGAACCCACCACGATGCGGTACACCGCAAACGGCGTGAAGCCATGCTTGCTGACATAGCCGATGAAGAACTTGATCACGATCAGTGACACCACGAACGAGACGACCGAGCCGATTGCGATCTCTTTCAGGCCGACTTGCCCGGCACCCGCCGCCAGCTCGTGCCGGTGGTCCCACAGCTGCTTGACCGTCGCGCCGAACATCGTCGGCACCGCCAAGAAGAAGCTGAACTCGGCTGCCGTGCGCCGGTTCTCGCCCAACGTCAGCGCGCCCATGATCGTCGCGCCCGAGCGCGAGACGCCGGGGATGACTGCGATGCATTGCATCATGCCGATCTTGATCGACTGGCTGAGCGACATCTGCCCTACCGGCCGGTAGGCCTGGTGCGAGACCAGCCGCTCGACCGCCACGATCACGAAGCCGCCCACGATCAGCGCGATGCACACCACGATGGGATTTTCGAGCAGCATGTCGATCTTCGATTTGAACAGCACGCCCACGATGGCGGCCGGAATGAACGCCGCCAGCACGTTGCGGATGAACGCAATCGATTCGCGCGATCCGCGCAGCGCCCCCATCGCGACATCGGCAAACGTGCGCCAATAGAGCACCACCACGGCCAGCACCGCAGGGAGCTGGATCACCACGTTGAACACTTCCCACTGCTTGGCATCATAGCCGAACAGCTCGCTGGCAAGGATCAGGTGCCCGGTCGAGGAGACAGGCAGGAACTCGGTCAGTCCTTCGACAATCCCGAGCAGCACGGCGGTGATGGTGGTGTCCATGGGTTTCGCGCCTTGCCGCAGGGGCCTGCGCTGTCAAGCGCGGTCACGCTTAAACTTTGGTCATCTCACCAGATATGGACCCGCTGGTCGGGCGGCAGGTAGAGCGTGTCGCCGGGCTTGACGCCGAAGGCCGCGTACCAGGGATCGAAATTGCGCACGACCGCGTTGACCCGCGCCACCGCCAGCGCGTGCTGGTCGGTCTTGAGAAGCTGCCGCGCGAAAGCCTCGCGGAATTTCCAGCGCCACGCCTGCGCGTAGCTGAGGAAAAAGCGTTGGTCGCCGGTGAGCCCGTTCAACACCGGCGCAGGCTTGCCGCCGAGCGAGAGGCGATAGGCCTGATACGCCATTGAAAGCCCGCCGAGATCGCCGATGTTTTCGCCCAGCGTCAGCTTGCCGTTGTGGCAGGTCTTGCCTGCGTCAAACGGGCATTGCCGGTCGTATTGCGCGGCGAGCTTTGCGCCCAGTGCGTCGAAAGTCTTGCGGTCCGCAGCGGTCCACCAGTCTTTCAGCGCGCCTGTGCCATCATAGCGCGAGCCCTGATCGTCGAAGCCGTGGCTGATCTCGTGACCGATGGTGGCCCCCACCGCGCCGTAGTTCACGGCATCGTCAGCCGCCGGGTTGAAATAGGGCGGCTGGAGATAGGCGGCGGGGAACACGATCTCGTTGGCCGTCGCCATATAGTAGGCATTCGGCGTCTGCGGGGTCATCAGCCACTTGGCCTTGTCGACCGGCTTCGTAAGATCATCCAGCATGTCCTGCCAGTGCCAGCGATCGGCCTCAATGGCATTGGCCAGCGCCTGCCCCGGCTTGATGCCCATCCCGGCGTAGGACTTGAACGTGTCTGGGTAGCCGATCTTGACGTTGAACTGGTCGAGCTTGCGCTGGGCGGCCAGCCGGGTTTCCGGCGTCATCCACGCCAGATCCTTGAGGTTGGCGGCCAAGGCTGCGCGCAAGTTGCCGACCAGCTTGATCATCGCCGTCTTGCTGGAAGCCGGGAAGTGCTTCTCCACATAGATCTGGCCGATGGCCTCACCCATCTGCGCCTGCACCGCTGAAAGCGCGCGCTGCCAGCGCTGGCGATCACGCTCGCGCCCTTGCAGGGTCTTGCCGTAGAAGTCGAAATGCGCCGCGTCGATGTCACCGGGCAGCACGGCGGCCTTGTCCGAGAGGAAGTGCGCCGCCGTCCAGGCCTGCAACGTGCCGAGGTCTTCCTCGCCCAGCAGCGCGATGAACGCGGGGAACCCGCCGCCCAGCTTGGCCAGTTCGTCCGGGGTCAGACCGAGCTTGGCGATCGTCTCGGGGCTTGGCGGGATCTCGCGCACGATCACCGACCCGACTTTGCCCAAGCCCGTGCCATCGAGCAGCGGAGGCAGCGGAAAGGCACCGCCCAGCGCGACAAAATCGCTGCGCGCGACCCGGTTGGTGGTGAGCAGCGGATTGCGCGATACCGCGTTGTCCCAGTCGGTCACCGCGATCTTGCGCTCGAAATCATAGACCTTGGCGGCGGTGCCTGCCGGATCGGCATAGCCGGCCTTGCCGAGCAGGAAGGCAAGGTAGGCGCGGTATTTGGTCTGCAGCTCGCGGTTGCGCTCGCTGTCGACAAGGTAATAGTCGCGGTCCGGCAGGCCGAGTCCACCGATGTTGGTAAAGGCCACGTTGGCCTGCGGGTTGTCCGGATCAATGCTGATGTAGAAGCTCACCGGCGAGGGATAGCCCGGGGCCGCGAACAGAGCGGACAGGTCGGCCCGGGTCTTTACCGCGCGGATCGGATCGAGATAGGGCTTGGCCGGAGCCAGCCCGGCGGCGTCGATCGCCGCTTGATCGAGAAAGGCGCGGTAGCTGTCGGCGATGCGCTGGCCGGTCGTGCCAGGGGCTTGCGGCACGGCGGTCAGGCCCTCGACAATCTCCTTCACCGCCTGCTCCGACTTGAGCACCAGACCCAGCGCGTTGCCGCTGAAGGGATATTGCGGCGGGATCGTCTCGGCGCGGTCCCACTTGCCGTTGACGTAGGCAAAGAAGTCGTCGCCCGGCTTGACCGCCGGATCGAGATCCGCCGGGTTCAAGCCCCAGCCGCCGAACGTTGGCACCCGGTAGCCATCAATCACCGCGGGCGCGGCGTTGGCGGCGGTATTATCGGCGCGTGCTTCAGCGGCGCGTGCTTCAGCGGCGCAGAGGGACAGGAGGCAGGCCGCAGTCAGGGCCCCGGCAAATCGCTTCATCATGGGAACAGGACATCCAATCAATCAGACTGTGCCAAAATGAAACTAACCTCCCCGGCGCGCTTGTCCAGCGGGGAAGGGTACACCCTTACGCCGCGCCTTTCGGATCGGACCACGCCTCGGCCATGTTGAACTGCAGCCGGGCGAGCCGCGCGTAGAGCCCGTCCTGCGCGGAAAGGCTGGCGTGGGTGCCCTGCTCGACAATCCGGCCGCGTTCCATCACAATGATCCGGTCCGCCGCGCGCACGGTGGCGAGGCGGTGCGCGATGACGAGCGTGGTGCGCTCCTTCATCAGCCGGTCGAGCGCATCCTGCACCAGCCGCTCGCTTTCAGCATCGAGCGCGCTGGTCGCTTCATCCAGCAGCAGGATCGGCGCGTCTCGCAGCAGCGCGCGGGCAATCGCGATGCGCTGGCGCTGCCCGCCCGAGAGCCGCGCGCCGTCCTCGCCGAGGAACGTGTCGAGCCCCTGCGGCAGCTCTTTCAGGAAGGTCGCGGCATTGGCGGCTTCTGCCGCCTCCCAGATCCGCGCGTCGCTCGCGCCCCAGTTGCCATAGCGCAAGTTGTCACGCGCGGTGGCGGCAAACAGCACGCCGTCCTGCGGCACCAGCGCCATGCGCGCGCGCACTTCGGCGGGGTCCGCCTGCGGCAGCGGCACGCCGTCGATCCGCACCGTGCCGGCATGCGGATCGTAG
>CAIKKO010000083.1 GCA_903828025.1 uncultured Sphingomonadales bacterium | reverse complement strand
GGCCGCAGCCCGTTGCGATCGAGCGTCGCGCCAATCTGGCGCCCGTCGGTAAACGCCACCGCCGCCGGGCCATCCCATGGCTCCATCAGCGCGGCGTGGTATTCATAAAATGCGCGCCGCGCCGAGGACATCAGCGGGTTGCCGGCCCACGCCTCGGGGATCAGCATCATCACCGCATGCGCGAGGCTGTAGCCACCCGCGAGCAGCAGTTCGAGCGCGTTGTCGAGGCTGGCGGTGTCCGACTGGCCGTGCGGGATGATCGGCCACATCTTGTCGAGATCGGGGCCGAGCAGCTCCGATTCCATGGTGCGGCGGCGCGCGTTCATCCAGTTGACGTTGCCGCGCACGGTGTTGATCTCGCCGTTGTGGGCGATAAACCGGTAAGGGTGCGCGAGCTTCCAGCTGGGGAAAGTGTTGGTCGAGAAGCGCTGGTGGACCAGACCGAGCGCCGAAACGCATTCCGGATCACGCAGATCATCATAGAACGAGCCGACTTGCGTGGCGAGCAGCAGCCCCTTGTAGACGATGGTGCGCGAGGAAAAGCTCGGCATATAGAGCTCGGTCACGCCCGGAAGGTCGTGCTTTTTGGCCATGGCCTTGAGCGGGTTCTGCGTCTGCTTGCGGATCGCGAGCAGCTTGCGCTCGAACGCGTCCTGATCCGGGCAATTCTCGCCGCGCGCGATCAGGCACTGGCGCACCACCGGCATCTGCTCGATCACCGTCTTGCCGAGGCCTTCGAGCGTGGTGGGCACATCGCGCCAGCCGATGAGGTGCTGGCCTTCCTTGGCGATGAACTTCTCGAACGTGGCGATCACGAAATCGCGCGCCGCCTCGTCCTGCGGCAAGAAGCACATCGCCACGGCATAGTCGCCCGGCGCGGGCAGGTCCTTGCCCTCCGCCGCGGCCCAGCGGCGCAGCAGCGCATCGGGAAGCTGAATCAGGATGCCGGCGCCATCGCCCAGCAGCGGATCGGCCCCGACCGCGCCGCGATGATCGAGATTGCGCAGGATTTCGAGCGCCTGCTCGATAATGCCGTGGCTTTTGACGCCTTTGATATGCGCGACGAAGCCGACGCCGCAGGCATCGTGTTCGTTACGCGGATCATAGAGGCCCTGAACCAGCGGAGAACCCATCGCAAAAATCGCCCTGCAAACTGCCCTTTGAAACGGACACGGTTGACACAGACGCGCGAATCACGCTGCCCGAAAGACAACGAAAGTTGCGCGAAGTCTCCCCATGACTGCAGGAATGTTATTTTGCAACTGCGCGGGGCGAATTGCCCGAAGGGCCCGGAAGGAAATACGGTTGCGACACCGTTCGGCCGCCGCGCTGGCGCAAGGCGGCCCGATCAGGCCAAGGATGCCGTAGCGTCAGCCAGCAGCAGGATCAGCCGCGGGCGCTCATCCGCTGCAAGGTTGCGAGCGCCGACCGCAGGGCTTCATCGCTTTCCAGAAGCGCGGGCGTGGCCGGTTGGGCAGCAGGCGCGGCAAACGCGCGCACCGGGCTTTCAGGCTGCCGCATCGGCACTACGGCATCGGCCGGTTCAGCGGCCTGTACCAAATCCTGCGCTGGTCGGCTGAACGGTGCCGGGGCGGATTCCCCCGGACCCTGTGCGGCGACCGCGCCAAGGCGGCGCATGATCGCCTCGCGCGCGGAGCCGATGGGCTCTCCGCTGGCGAAGTCCTCGCGCGGCGGAGCATCGCTCTGCAATACCGGCTTGGCGAAGGGGCCCTGAACCGGCTCTGCTTCAGCCACGGGCGCAGCGTCTTCGGGGTTCGCGCCATCGGTGGGCGGCGGGGGTCCGGCCAGACTGGCCGCCTTGCGCGTGGCAATGGCCAACGCCAGCCGTTCAATCAGTTGCACCAGCCCGAGGCTATCCAGCGGTGCGCTGGCGACAGGCGACCAGGCCTCGCCAGCCAGAATCCGCTCGCGGTTTGGCATCGGAAAAGCAAGACCGCTGGGGATCTGCGGGGTTGCGGCCAGCAGCACGGGAACCTGAACTGGCGGGTCGACCTGTTCGCGGACGGGATCGCTGACCTGTTCGTGCACCGGTTCCACATCCGGCTCCTGAGCAGGCTCGGCGGCCAGTTCCAACGGGTTCGGCAGGGGTTCGCCAATCTCGGAGGCCGTCTCGGATTCGGCCAGATCAAGCGGGGGCAAAGCCGCATTGCCGCCCGGGGTATAAACAGGAAGCCAAGCCTCCGGCGCGCTGTCGGTGTGATCGGGCTCAGCCGGCCCCGGCTTGCGGCGCAGCAGCGGAGCGGCGGGGACCATGATCTCGTCGGCCGTGATTTCCGTGGGTCCGGCGAACGCTTCGGTCAGCACCAGCGGGCGACGCGGCGGCGCATCGGGATGGGCATCGCGCGCGCGCACTTTGGGCATGTCGTCGGGCTGGGCGACGGGCGGATGATCGGCAACGGGACGCGGTGCAGCTTGGGTCTGCGGACGCAGGCGCAGACCGAGCACGAGGCCAAGGCCGCCGCCGACAATGGTCAGCAGCAATGCCACGAGCACGTGTGCCGTGAAGCCGAGCGGCGGCGCGGCAGCGGGGACCAGCATTGGCAGGCGGATCGCGGTCACCAGCTTGCCAAGCACCTGAGACGAGATGGCAAGGCTGCCAAGGCCGAACAGCGCGGCAAACCAGAGCGCAGTGCAGGCGGGGAACAGGCGGTGGCCCATGATCTCGGTGACGGCCCCGGACTGGCGCTTGCCGGTCTTGCGCGCGCGCTGCGGCGCTTCAATTGCCGATGAGGGGGCGGGTTCCGGCTTACCCCAATCCGTGCTGGCCTGAACCTTCTGGCGGAAACTGCTGATCACGTGGTGCTAACCCCGGTATGGGTTGAAACGATCCGGCACGTCCGGTTCCGACACGCATGTCAGGCCCGAACACCGGAAATGTCTTGCCCTCGGGTTAACAGGGTTTGGTAAACAGGATCATAACGCCGCACGTTGGCCGCCCAATCGTGCGCCTTTTCAACGAAGGCGCGGGCCGTAGCGCGGCGGCTGTCCCACATCCCGGTATCGGCCAGCAGCGCGGCCATGGCTGCGGCGAGGCCGGCGGGGTCGTCTGCAGGGAACAGCGTGCCGGTCACCCCGTCCTCGATCAGCTCGCGATGCCCGCCAACCGCGCTGGCCGCCACGAGCTTGCCTTGCGCCATGGCCTCGAGCGGCTTGAGCGGGGTGACGAGATCGGTCAGCCGCATGGCTTTGCGCGGATAACACACGACATCGACGAGCGCGTAATAGCGCTCGACCTCATGGTGCGGCACGCGCCCGACGAAGCAGATCGCGGCGGCAGCGCTGGATGCCGCCGCTTGCGCGCGCAGCGCCGCTTCGGCCGGACCACCGCCGACCATCAGCAGCCGCGCATCGGGCCGCGCGGCGAGGATCGCAGGCATTGCGGCGATCAGATCATCAAGCCCTTCATAGGGGTAGAAGCTGCCGAGAAACCCGATCACCGGCCCCTCGCCCAGCCCAAGGCTCTGCGCAAAGGCCGCGTCGCGCACCAGTGGCTGGCCGAACAGCGCCATATCGACACCGTTGGGCATGATCGTGATTCGCTCCGGCGAAGTGCCGCGCGCGATCAGATCATCGCGCAGACCCTGGCAGATCGTGACCACCGCGTCCGCGCGCTTGACCACGCGGTTTTCCAGCGCGCGGGTCAGCCGGTAGCGCAGCGAACCCTCGCTGCCCGTGCCATTGCCGACCGCGGCGTCCTCCCAGAAAGCCCGGATCTCATAGACCACCGGCAGGCCCAGCTTGCGCCCGGCGCGCACGGCAGCGAGGCCGCCAAGCGCAGGCGAATGGGCATGGAGCACTTGCGGCCGCCATGTCCGCGCGACAGTCTCGATCCGCCGGGCGAGCGCACCGATCTCGCGCCATTCGCTCAGGCCCGGCGGCCCTGAAGCGGTGCCGGGCGTGCGATGGAACGCCAGGCCGTCGTGGACTTCAGGATCGTCGCCCGTCGGCGGTGCCGAATGGCGCTGCCCGGTCACCCCGCGCACCGCATGGCCGAGCGCGTCCTGCGCCTTGAGAATGGCGCGGGTGCGGAAGGTGTAACCGCTCTGCAGCGGCAGGCTGTGATCGAGGATATGCAGCACCCGTGTCATGCCGCTGCCCTTGCCATGGGAGGACTTAACGCCGCGTCAACCGAGTTTGCCTAAAGCGGTTTGCGACTGGCCCGATCCGGGGCCAAACGCAGCGCAGGCCCCTCGCATGATCGACATTTTCACCGTGGTGGTGCCGCATGTGCTGATGGGCATCGCCGTCTGGCGGCTCATTCACTGCGACGATCTCGATCGCGATCCAATCCTGCCCGCCACCGAATCGGAATTCGCGCGGGCCCAGCGGGGGTTTGGCGCGCGCCGCGGACCGGTTGCCAATGGCGGCCCCAACGGTGGCAGCGGGGCGACCGGTGCTTAATCTTTTTCTCACCGTCTTCGTGACCGCGTTTCTGGCTGCGGGGGTGCGGCGTCCGTTCGTGTTCGTGCTGGCCTATGCCTATATCGACATCGTCGCGCCGCAAAAGGTGACCTGGGGCTTTCTCGCCCATGTGCCGGTTTCGCTGATCGCCTTCATTTGCGCGGTGCTGGCGTGGCTGGTGGCGGAAGACAAGAACGGCATCCGCTTTTCGCCGCGCCAGTTCGTGCTGCTCATTCTGCTGATCTATTGCGGACTCACCACGCGCTCGGCCGATTTCCCGGAAGAGGCGCTCGAAAAGTGGGGCTGGGTGTGGAAAGCGCTGGTCTTCGCGATGTTCCTGCCGCTCACGCTGCGCACGCGGCTCAGGATCGAGGCGCTGGTGCTGATCATGGTGCTTTCGGTGGGGGTGATCGTGATCGGCGGCGGGATCAAGACGCTCGGCGGCGGCGGCGGCTACGGCGAACTCAAGCTGCTCGTGAACGACAACACCGGGCTCTACGAAGGCTCGATCATCTCGACCGTGGCGGTCTGCGTGATGCCGCTGGCGCTGTGGCTGACGCGCTATGGCACGATCTTCAAGCCCGGATGGCTGGTCTGGCTGTTTGCCATGGGCATCTGCCTGTCGTGCCTCTTGATGCCGGTGGGCACGCAGGCGCGCACTGGCCTGATCTGCGTTGCCGTGCTGGGCGTGATGATGCTGCGTTCGACCAAGCGGCGGATGACCTATATCGGCGTGATCGCCGGGCTGAGCATCATCGCCCTGCCGCTGCTGCCGCAAAGCTTCACCGACCGGATGAGCACGATCGGCAACCACCAGTCCGATCAGTCCGCCTCCACCCGCGTGGCGGTGTGGGCCTGGACGATCGAGTTCGCCAAGACTCACCCCTTCGGCGGCGGCTTCAACGCCTATCTTCAGAACCGGGTGAGCTACGACAAAGTCAACTCCGAGAACGCGGGTGACAACAACACCGCGATCCAGACCGAGCGGATCGAGGAAAAGGGCCGCGCCTATCATTCGAGCTATTTCGAGATGCTGGGCGAGCAGGGCTATCCCGGCCTTGGCCTGTGGCTGCTGCTGCACATCATGGGCGTGATCCACATGGAAGTGATCCGCCGCCGCTACGCCAAGAACCCGCCGCCCGAGCTCGCCTGGGTGACCCCGCTGGCAGATGCCTTGCAGCAGGCACAGATCGTCTACTTGTTCGGCGGCGCGTTCGTGGGGATCGCCTTCCAGCCGTTCTGCTACATGCTGGTAGGGCTGCAATGCGGGCTTTCGGCCTATATCGGCCGGGTCAAGCGCAGCACCCCCGCCCCGTTCCGCGCGGTGCGGGCGAAGGTGGCAGTGCCGCACGCGGGAGTCGCGGCCTGAGCCTGACCATTGCACCGCGCCCCGCTTGCTGCCAAGAAGGGGCAAAGGACACCGTGGGAGACACTGCAATGCGAACAATGCCAGCAAGCGAAATCAAGGCGCTGGTCGGCCAGGTGGTCGGCACTTCGCCGTGGATCGAAGTGACGCAGGAGCGGATCAACCAGTTCGCCGAGGCGACGGGCGATTTCCAGTTCATCCATGTCGATCCCGAAAAGGCCAAGCTGACCCCATTCGGCGGCACGATCGCGCACGGGTTCCTGACGCTCTCGCTGGTCCCGCTGCTGACGATGGAAAGCGATTGCCCGCGCGCGGCAGACGTGAAAATGGGCGTCAACTACGGCGGCAACAAGACCCGCTTCCTCGCGCCGGTCCGCTCGGGCAAGCGCGTGCGCGGCCTGTTCAAGCTGCTGGAGCTTGATGAGAAGCGCCCCGGCCAGTGGCAGCAGACGATGGAAATCACGGTCGAGATCGAGGACGAGCCCAAGCCCGCGCTGGTCTGCGAGTGGATCACGCAGTTCTTTATTTGAACCTAGGCCGCGTTGACAAAAGGGATTCCCAACCAGCCCAAGTTCTGATTCAAGGCTGCTCTTTGGG
Source organism: uncultured Sphingomonadales bacterium (assembly GCA_903828025.1). Lineage (GTDB taxonomy): Bacteria > Pseudomonadota > Alphaproteobacteria > Sphingomonadales > Sphingomonadaceae > Novosphingobium. Next base: position 53 of record CAIKKO010000083.1, on the reverse strand, counting down.
GAGCAGTCATGGACCGTGGGGACTTGTCGGATGCTGAGTGGGAACTGATTGGT
>CAIKKO010000082.1 GCA_903828025.1 uncultured Sphingomonadales bacterium | reverse complement strand
TTGAGCGCCATGCCCTTCACCCCGTTCGAGAACTCGACCATCTCGCCGGCTTGGACCTGATCGAGGCCGTAGATGCGGGCAATACCGTCACCGACCGACAGCACCGAGCCGACTTCCGAGACTTGGGCCTCGGTGCCAAAGCTGGCGATCTGGTCCTTGATGACCTTCGAGATTTCAGCTGCGCGGATTTCCATGGAAACGCCTTTCGTATAATCTTGGAGAGCTTCAGCCCTAAGTCTTCAGCCCTTCATGGCCTGGGCGAGCGAATTGAGACGGGTGCGGATCGAGCCGTCGATCATGCGGCTGCCGATCTGGACGACAAGGCCGCCCAGAATGGCCGGATCGACGTGGGCCTTGAGAGTAACGGCGCGGCCCTCGCGCGCTTTGAGCTTGTCGGCGAGTGCGGCCAGCTGCGCGTCATCGAGCGGATGCGCGGTGGTCACGTCGGCGGTCACTTCGCCGCGCGCGGCGGCGGCAATCGCGGTGAAGGCGCGGACCACATCAGGCAGCGAGGCAAGGCGGCGGTTCGCGGCGAGCACGCCGAGGAAGTTGCGCGTCAGCGAGCTGAGTTCCAGCAGCGCGGCCACCGCGTCCACCGCCTTGGCGGCCGCTTCGCGCGACACTTCGGGGTTCTTGAGCAGCGCGGCCAGATCAGACGATTCGCGAACCGCAGCCGCCAGCGTATCGAGGTCGCTTTCGACCGCCGTCACATGGCCCTGCTCACCCGCAAGGTCATAGAGCGCCGCAGCGTAACGCCCCGCCAAGCTGGCCGTAATCCCGCCGGAAATCTCCACGCGCCTTGGTTCCCTTCGTCCAGGATGGATCGCAAATTGTTTGCATGGGGCATGGTGCCGTGCACAAAGCCCAGCAGCCCCGCAATGGGGGCGCGCCTAGCAACCTCTCTTGGCTATGACAAGATGGCAAAGCTGGGTTGGGGGCAGTTGGGGGCAGACGGGGGATATCTTCCAGCCCATCTGCTCAGAACGGAGCGATCAAGGCGCGGGCTTGCAGCTATAGCGCAGGCGTTCGTTGGGTTCGGCCGGCAGCAGCGCCTTGATCCCCTGCTGCGCCTCGCCAAACTGGCGCGCCGACGCCTCGTGCGCGCCGCATGATGGCGGGGTGAGCTTGGCCCGCGCGGCGCGTGCGGCGGTCATCGCGTCGAGGTCCACGAGGAAGCGCTCGACGGTGTAGCCATGCGTGTCCGGATCGTAGTGGGTCACCGAAATCGTGGATTCGCTCTGCGGTACGAGCACGCGCGACCAGCCGTCCGAAGCGAGCCCATATTGCGTGCGCCCATTGACGCAGCCGCCCGGGGCCCACGTTATCGGCACATCGGTGATGTCGGAAACGGTCACCCGGCTGCGCTGCTGATCGAGCACGCAGTTCAGCTTGGCGGGTGTCTTGGCCGGGGCATCCGCCGCCTCGCTGCTGGCGTCACCCTCGGGCGCGGCGCTGGCGCGGGCGTCGGCCACGATATCCTTGGCGCGTTCGTCGATCAGGCTCAGCGGCGGACGCACCAGCCACGTCACCACCGAGGCCAGCACCAGCAGGCCCGCCGAGCCAGCGGCGATCTTGAAGGCCCGCGCGTTGCCGCGCTGGGAATGGGCAAACGCAGCGCCGCCCGCCGCCAGCGCCGCCACCAGCAGCACCGCCGCGAGTGCCAGCCCGTTGTCGCGCTCGGCCAGGATCTGGAGCTCGGCGTCGTGCTGCGCTTTCACCATCGCCTGCTGTTTTGCGGCGCTGCGTGCTGCCTGCTCGGCGGCAAGCTTGGCCTGATCGTCGGCGCTGCGCGCGGCATCGGCGCGGTCGAGATCGGCAATCGACGTGCAGGGGAGCCCGCTGTTGTGCGGCGTGACGCCGGCCTCTTTCAGGAAGGCGGCCACCTCGCGCATCGAGATCGCGAAGTAGAACGCCGAATCGGTGCCGTTGTCGCTCACCGTGCCGAAGCTGTTGACGCCCAGCACCCGCCCGCAGGAATCGAGCAGCGGCCCGCCCGAATTGCCTGCGCCGATGGGCGCGGTGTGGAGGATCGTGTCGAACTGGCGCGAGGAGCGTCCGCCCGAGATATAGCCCCGGCTCTTGACCGCCGCTTGCGGGCTGACCAGATCGCGCAGCGAGAGGCCCTGCGCCATATCGACATTGCCCGGATACCCTGCCGCGAAAACTTCCTCGCTGTCGGTCGGCGCGCCCGCAAACAGCGTCAGCGGGCTGAGCGCCGCGCCTTCGCGCAGCCGCAGCAGCGCGAGATCGTTGCGCGGCGAATAGGCCACGATCTCGGCGGCAAAGCCCCCGCGCCCCTCGGACGGCACCACGCCCGCGACCAGCGACGAATCGCTGCGCAAATCTTCGACCACATGCGCGTTGGTCACCACCAGATCGGGCGCGACGGCAAAGCCGCTGCCATGGCCGACAAGGCTCGCCCTGTTGCCATCCTGCCGAATCAGCACGACTCGGACCACGCCCCTGCTGGCGGCGGCGATATCGCCCGGATCGGCGAGGGTCGGGGCAGCCACGCCCAGAAGCAGGGCGAGGAGCGCGAACAGGCGGATCAGAACTGTCATCGCCGGGGGTTCTTGCCGGGTTTTTCTTTGACCGCAAGGTGCGGGACGCAGCTGTCATGCAGATGCTGCAGAGCTTTGCACCAGCGAAGGAGACCTGCCATGTTGCCCGCCATGCCTACCGCCGACCTCGACCCCCAAGCATGCTGGAGCGCTGTCATGGCGCGCGACCGGGCGTTCGATGGCCGCTTCGTTACCGGCGTGCTCACCACTGGCATCTATTGCCGCCCGAGCTGCGCCGCGCGCCATCCGCGCCGGGAAAACGTGCGCTTCTTCGCCGATTGCGCGGCCGCGCGCGCCACAGGCCTGCGCGCCTGCCAGCGCTGTTCGCCCGATGACGTTTCGCGCGATGAGCGCGCCGTGCTTGCCGCAATCGAAGCGATCAAGGCGGCAGAGCAGCCCCTCGCGCTCGCCGCTTTGGCCGCCGAAACCGGCTACAGCCCCGCGCATTTCCAGCGCGTGTTTACGCGCCACACCGGGCTTTCGCCCGCATCCTATGCCCGTGCGCTGCGCGCTGAACGCGCGGCTGACGCCCTTACGGAGACCTCCCGCGTGACCGATGCCATTTATGACGCCGGGTTTTCCGGCCCCTCGCGCTTTTATGCCGCCATGGGCTCAGCGGACACAGGCCGCCTCGGCATGAGCCCCTCGGCCTGGCGCGATGGCGGGCGCGGCGCGGTGATCCACTGGGCGGTGGTGCCGACCACGCTCGGCCAGATGCTCGTCGCCGCGACCGACAAGGGCGTGTGCCGCCTTTCGTTTGGCGAAGACCCGGCGGCGCTGGCCGAGCGGTTCCCCAATGCCGAACGCGCGCAAGGCGGCGAAGCGTTCGAAGCGCTGCTGGCCGAGATCGTCGCCGCGGTCGAAGCGCCGGGGACGCGGGACTTCGCGCATATCCCCCTCGACGTGAAAGGCACCGCGTTTCAGGAAGCCGTGTGGCAGGAACTGCGCCGCATCCCCAAGGGCGAAACGCGCACCTATGCCCAGATCGCGGCGGCTGTGGGCAAGCCCGGCGCGGTGCGCGCGGCGGGTTCGGCCAATGGGGCCAACCACGTCTCGGTGCTGATCCCCTGCCACCGTGTGATCCGCACCGACGGCACGCTCGGCGGGTATGCCTGGGGGCTCGATATCAAGGCCAAGCTGCTGGCGCGCGAGCAAGGTTAAAGCCCTAAAAGCCCTCTCCCCTTCAGGGGGGAGGGTTGGGAGGGGGGGCTTGCGCACCTCCGCACCGTCCAAGCCCCTCTCAACTCCGGCTAGGCAGCAAGCTGCCAAACCTTCGTATCTCTCCCCTCAAGGGGAGAGAGCTGTGCTTGCATCCAGCCCTTAACGGCGGCGCATCTCTCCTGTAGCCTCCCTACAAGAATCAAACACCGGGAGAAAACCAATGACCACCGTCACGCTCGAACCAGGCATGCCGCAGACCATCGGCGAAGCGTTCGCCCATATCGGCTCGGTGACCACGCCCACGGTCCTCGATATCAAGGTCATGTGCCTCGTCGAAGCCGCCAGCCGCGAACTCTACCGCGCCACGGCAGCGACCAGCGACAACCCGGCAGTGGCGGGCCTGCTCGTGGAAAACGGCGACGAGGAATTCCGCCACGCGGTCCGCGCCGCCGCCGCGCTCAAGGCGCTGACGGGTGAGGACTTCACCCCGCCATCCGCCGACGAAAACCCCTACCTCGCCGACGGCGCATTCCCCATCGGCGAGCTCACCCCGGCGGCGCTGCGCAAGCTCGCCCAGACCGAATTCGACGGCGATGCGCTCTATGAAGGCTGGGCCGCGACCATCGGCAACGCCGAAGCCGCTGCGCTGTTCCGCGCCAACGGCAAGGAAGAAACCGACCACGGCAACCGCCTGCTGCAGGCCGCCGCGCTGCTGGAGGGGTGAGGGGCATGTCGCACGAGACAATCGCCGCGTTCCGCGCGCTCCATGTGCCGGGCGATCCGCTCGTGCTGTTCAATATCTGGGATGCCGGGTCAGCGCGCGTGGTGGCCGAAGCGGGGGCCAAAGCCATCGCCACCGGCAGCTACGGCGTCGCCGAAGCGCAAGGCTTCAAGGATGGCGAGAGCTTCGCGCTATCCGACGCGCTCGCCAACCTCGCGCGGATCCTGCGCGTGACCGATTTGCCGGTGAGCATCGACATGGAGGCGGGCTACGGCGCGGACCCGGCCGAAGTCGGCGCATCGGTTGCGCAGGCACGCGCGGCGGGAGCGGCGGGCATCAATATGGAAGACCGCCTGCCCGGCACGACCGAACTGCTGCCTCCTGCCGAAGCCGCAGCCCGCGTGGGCGCAGCGGCAGCCAGCGGCCTGTTCGTCAACGCGCGCTGCGACGTGTTTCGCGGGCGCGATGCCGCCGCCGATGGCCCCGCGCTGGTCGCCGCCACGCTGGAGCGCGCCAAGCTTTATGCCGACGCGGGGGCTGGGGGGCTGTTCGTGCCGTTCCTGTCGGACGCCGCTTGCATCGCCGCGATTTGTGCGGGCTCGCCCTTGCCGGTGAACATCTTGTGGTCACCGCCCTGCGGTGACCGTGCTGCCCTCGCCGCGCTCGGTGTCGCGCGAATCAGCCACGGCCATCAACCCTGGGCCGCCGCGATGCGCTGGCTGGGCGATCAGGCGGCGGCCACGCTGGGCGGCGCGGTGCCGCCATATGCGCAGACGGGTGGGTGAGGCCGCCTCACGCGGCGGCGTGGTGGCGTGTGCGCGCGACCGGATTTTCGGGATCAAACGGTAGCAGCCGCAGCCAGCGATCCTGCACGATTGGGCCTCCGAACTTCAGTCCGTAGACCAGCTGGATCCCGAACAGCGAAAACGGCAGCTCGGGGAATGCAAAATTGCACGCCTGCGCCTCGTGCACTCACTGTTCGTGCAAGGCGTCGACCCGATCCGCACGCAGGGTCGCGGCAACGCTGCGCACTTTGCGCTTGGCGGCATAGGTCTGCAGCAGCGCCTCGAACGCGTGTGGTTCCATGCGCCAGCCCACGCCGCGTGTCGGCATGTCCTCGATGTTGCACATGGTTGTCAGCAGGTCATCCAAAGTGTCGCACACTTTCCGGCGCGAACTGAACCGATAGAACGGAAACAGGCGCACCAGCCGATAGAGTTCGCGATATTCCGCCAATTGGGTGCCGACCATATCCTCGAACCGCGCGGCGTTCTCGGCCTTGCGCCGCTCGATGGCCGCAGTGGCGATTGCCGGATTCATGATCGCCGGGGCAACGGCCTGCCGCGTGACGTTCAGCAAGGCGGGGGAACGGTCTGGCGAATGCCGACCGAGGCTTCGCGACGTCACGACCACATCGAGCGGATGGGGCAAGCCGCGTCCGGCAAGCGCGGCATCAATGGCCCCATGCGCCTGAATCACGGTGATCACGTTGATCAGAAGCCCTTCTTCTTCACGCAAGGGCTCGCGCCACACGTTTGCGCTTATCCCGCCAAGCGTGACCGAGCGCCCCCAATCGCCGGGCACCCATTCCCCAGACGCGGGCGGCGTGGCCTCAAACTGCCGGTGCAGGCCGATCCTGCCGGAATCTTCCTCGCACCACAGTTCGATGGTCAGCGTGGCCGCCTTGCCCTGGCCCTTGGCGGCAAAGTTTTCGTCCGCCTGCAGGCAATCGGCGGCAATTTCATCCCAGCCATCGACATAGGGGGTGTCTTCGAGGAACCGCGCCAGCGCGGGATAGCGCGCGGCCTGCGCCGCGACCTCATCCCAGGCCGCCTCAAGCCCGCCGCTCTCGATCATGCTGATCATGCGGTGCGTGAAGGCGTGGCG
>CAIKKO010000081.1 GCA_903828025.1 uncultured Sphingomonadales bacterium | reverse complement strand
GATCCGCGCCCTCGGTGATCTGGTTGGCGATGATGGCGGGGTGCTCTCGCGTAGCCCGCTCGGGCAGATCGAAGCCATCGAGCTGCTGATTCAGCTACGCGCCTGTTACGCAGCCGTGCGGGCCACGCCGCCCTCACAGCTCGAAACTATTCTTGAACTGCTCGTGCCGCCGCTGCTCACTTTGCTCCACAGCGACGGCGCGCTCGGATCCTGGCAGGGCGCAGGGGCCGTCGAGGCCAGCCGGATTTCGGCGCTGGTCGCGGCGAGCGGTGTACGCACGCGGCCGCTGCGCGATGCCCGCCAGTGGGGCTTTCAGCGCGTCGGGGCGGGCCGGGCAGTCCTGCAACTTGACGCCGCGCCGCCACCGCTTGCGCGCCATGCCCGCGATGGTTGCGCCTCCACCCTCGCCTTCGAGTTCAGCCACAATGGCGAACGCCTGATCGTCAATTGCGGCGGTGCAGCGTTTGCCGGCGGGCAGATTCCGCTTCGGCTCGCCCAGGGACTGCGCGCCACGGCAGCGCACTCCACACTGGCAATCGACGACTTCAACTCGACCGCGGTGCTGATCAACGGCAAGTTGGGTGCCGGGGTTTCGGAGGTCGAAGTCGACCGCCGCACCCTGACCGGCGAAGCTGCAAGTGTCGGCCAAGGCGGCGCAACGCGGATCGAGGCGAGCCACAATGGCTATGTCGCGCGGTATGGCCTGACTCATCGCCGCATTCTGATCCTGCGCGACGATGGCAGCGAACTGCGCGGCGAGGACTTGCTTGTGCCTACCGGCCGGCGCGGCAAGCGCGGTATGATCGGCGTCGCGCTGCGCTTCCATCTCGGCCCCCACATCGAATTGGCGCAGGGCAGCGACGGGCTCGGCGTCACGCTGGCTCTGCCCGATGGCAGTATGTGGCAATTCCGTTCAGGCCGTGACCCGGTAGTGCTGGAAGAGAGCATCTGGGCCGATGGCATGGGCAGACCGATCGCCACGCGCCAACTGGTCATCGCGGCCAAAATCCCCCGAACCGGTGAGACTTTCTCGTGGCTTCTCAAAAAGATGCGATAAACAGGATATAGTACCGTGAACAACGTGACGATCAAGCGGGCGCTTCTTTCGGTGTCCGACAAGACCGGTCTTGCCGATCTGGGCAGGGCCTTGGCGGCACACGGGGTGGAGCTGGTCTCGACCGGAGGTACGGCTGCCGCCTTGCGCGACGCCGGACTGGTCGTTCGTGATATCGCGGAACTGACCGGCTTCCCCGAAATGATGGACGGCCGCGTCAAGACGCTTCACCCCAAGGTCCATGGCGGTCTGCTGGCCGTGCGTGACGATCCGGCTCATGCGGCTGCGATGTCCGAGCACGCGATCGGGGCCATCGATCTGGTGGTGGTCAATCTCTATCCCTTCGCAGCGACCGTTGCCAAGGGCGCCGGGCGCGACGAAGTGATCGAAAACATCGACATCGGCGGACCTTCGATGGTCCGCTCTGCCGCCAAGAACCATCGCTATGTCACGATCGTGACCGATCCAGCGGACTACCCGGCCTTGATCGAGGCTCTGGAAGCCACTGGCGGTGCGACCACACCCGATCTGCGCAAGGCCATGGCGGCCAAGGCCTATGCCGCGACCGCTGCCTATGACGCTGCAATCGCCCAATGGTTCGCGGTGACCGACCAGAAGCATCACTTCCCGCCGACGCTGCTCAGCGCCCACACGCTGATCACGACGCTGCGCTACGGCGAGAACCCGCATCAGGATGCGGCGCTTTATGTGCCAGCACAGGGCGCAGTAGCCGGCCTGCCACAGGCGCGGCAGCTGCAGGGCAAAGAACTGTCCTACAACAATTACAATGACGCCAATGCGGCACTGGAGCTGATGGCCGAGTTCGGCAGCGATCAACCGGCTGTCGTGATCGTCAAGCACGCTAACCCCTGCGGCGTGGCCGTGGCCGGCACGTCACTGGAAGCCTGGCAGGCCGCGCTGGCGTGCGATTCGGTTTCAGCCTTTGGCGGAATCGTCGCGCTCAACCGGCCGCTCGATGGCCCGACGGCGGAAGCGATCTGCGAGATTTTCACCGAGGTGGTTGTGGCGACCGGCGCAGATGAAGCCGCGCTCGCAGTCTTTGCCCGCAAGAAAAACTTGCGACTGCTGCTCATCGACGCCTTGCCCAACCCGGGCCGCAGCGGCCTGATCACGGTCCCGATCGTCGGCGGCCTGCTCGTACAAGACCGCGACAACGGCGTCCTGACCGACGACATGCTGCGGGTGGTGACGAAGCGCCAGCCCACCGCGCAAGAGCTGGCGGATTGCCGCTTCGCATGGACTGTCGCCAAGCACGTGAAATCGAACGCAATCGTCTATGCCAAGGATGGCGTAACGGCTGCGATTGGTGCGGGGCAGATGAACCGCCGCGACAGCGCGCGGATTGCTGCGGCTAAAGCGCAGGAAGCGGCCGAGACGCATGGCTGGTCCGTGCCCCGCACCGTCGGCTCGGCCGTCGCTTCGGACGCTTTCTTCCCGTTTTCAGATGGGTTGATGGCCGCAGTTGAAGCAGGGGCGACCGCCGTGATCCAGCCGGGTGGTTCCATCCGCGACGATGACGTGATCGCCGCGGCTGACGCCGCCGGTGTCGCCATGATCTTCACCGGCATGCGGCATTTCCGTCACTGAGCGCGCTTTTGTCGAGCGCGCGTTTATCAGTCAGCGGTAGAAAACGTGGTTGTCCACCCGGGCAATGCGCACCTTGGCCCATGACGGCGAGACGCGCGCGGCATGGAAGAACATCGCGCCTTCGACCGGGCTCTTCCAGCTGCCACTGTCAGCGATCAGCGCGATCTTGACCGCCTGTTGCCACAGGTGGCTTTCACGGTTGATCTGGGGCATCGCCTTCGACCGGACGAACGAGAACTGCGAGGGCTGATACACCACTCCGCAGTAGGATGCCGGAAAGCGGCCGGAGGCTGCCCGCGTCACAATCACGCGGCCTACGGCAAGCTGGCCTGCCAGCGTCTCGCTCCGCGCCTCGAAATAGATCGCGCTGGCCAGGCAGTTGAGCTCTTGCGGAAGCGACGCGGGTATCGGCGTAGCGCTGACGAGTTCGGCAAGGGAAGCGGCGCTCGGCCCCGCGACGTCTGACGAGGATGGCTCACGGCTATCCGGCGCGGTGCGTTCAGGCTGGGGAAGGGGCTGTTCGGCCGACGGGAACACGCTCTGGCGGGGTTCCACGGGAACGGCGGAAGATCCGGGTGCTTCAATGACCGGGATCTGGAGATCCTGCGCTTTGGCTCCGGACCCGCCGGTGCTGAGAAGGATCGTCATAAAACTTGCGGCAATGCAAACAGCACTGGCGATACGAAACTGGCGGCTCATTCATCATCGTCATTGGGCGGTGAACGTCTGCACACGGCGCGATCGGGTTCGGATGCGCAGGGCTAACCCTGCAAATCCTGAAACCCCTCGAAGGCCCTGGCGTCTGCCCCCCGTCTGCGTGCTGGCGAGGAGGGCTGCAATGCCCCCTACCGCTGCCTACGCGAAGTCGAGCGGGTGCCTTTATGAGCTTAAACGCCTGAGTCAACCCATGGAACCTGGTCTGTTCTGGAATCAGGTCAGGTTCAGGATGAGCCGTTCACCGTCCGCGATGGTCAGTTCGATGACCCACGCGTCGGGATCCTGCGCCATGCGACGGGAGAGATAGTCTTCGAATTCCTGTCTATTTTCAAGGCTCTGCCGCTTGGATTCGGTCCACCGGCGCGTTCCATCCAGCTGCGGAAGCCGCTCGAACAATTGCCCAAGGCTCTGATTGTCAAGCAGAACGATCAGAATTGTACCACCGTCCGGTTCGCCCTTGCGCAGGACCATGCCGAACCCGCCAGAGGCCTCCACCAGTCGGATCAGCCCCGAAACTTCGAGCGCCGCGGGCAATCGCGCTGAGGTCATAGCCCCAGGACCGCAATCGCGGGGTGGCAGGCTTCCGGATTAAGCGGCGTCGCGGTCGATGACATTGACCAGCAGTGCATAGATCGCATCGGCGCCGGGGGCGGCAATGAGCCGCTCGTGCATGCGCTCATCGCGCATCAGACGCGAAATCGCGGCCAGTGCCTGCAAGTGGGTTGCGCCAGCCTGTTCGGGTGAGAGCAGGCCAAACACACAATCGACCGGCATGCCATCGGACGAGGCAAAGTCCACCGGATGCTCGAGCCGGAAAAACGCGGCAACCGGGCGGGGAATGCTTTCGAGCCGGGCATGGGGAATGGCGACGCCGCGCCCAAATCCTGTGCTGCCCAGCGTTTCGCGCTCCTCGATCCGTTCCAGCACTGTCGCGCGGTCAAGCCCGTAGACCTCGCTGAAGCAATCTGCGAGCGCGCCAAGGATCTGCGGTTTTGATTCAGCGCGCACAAGGCGCACCGCCTGAAGGTCGATCGAGAAGAGAGCGGTCATGGAACGAAAAACGCCGGTAAATGCGCTTGCACGCCTGATGTGAAGCGGCACATGCGCCCGAACGCAGCGCGGTGCAAGCACCGAATCGCGCGCAAGACGGGCCGAAAGGCGCTTCGGTCAGACTTGCACGCGATGGTTAGCCGGTCCTCATATATGGTCGGCTATTTGCCCGCCGGCTCGACCCAGCCGATCGAACCGTCACCGCGGCGATAGACCATGTTGTGCACGCCAGTTCCCGCATTCTTGAACAGCAAAGCATTGGTGTTACGCAAATCGAGCATCATCACCGCATCGGACACGCTGGCCGTCGGCACGTCGACCCGGGTTTCCGCGATCACCAGCGGAGCATCGGCCGGCTCTTCGGTCTCGGTCTCTTCGACCACGAACACGGTATAGGCCGCATCTTCCTCGCGGCGCGCGTGATCGGCCTGATCCTGGCGTGCCGTGATCCGGCGCTTGTAGCGGCGCAGTTGCTTGTCGATCTTCTCCGCCGACTGGTCGAGCGCGAGATGCGCATCCTGCGCCACGCCGCTGCCCTTGAGGATCAGGCCTTGTGCAACATGGGTGATGATATCGCAGCGAAAGCCGCCATGCGGGGCCTTGCCCAATGTCACGTGCGACGAGAGCGCCCGTGAGAAATACTTGTCGACGATGGCGGAAAGGCGCTCCTCGGCATGCGCTTCAAACGCGGCGCCGGTGTCGACCTGATGCCCCGATACGCGAATTTCCATAAGCCCATTCTCCTTGCAGCAACTCTGTTCCCCTTCCGCGCGGAAGAGGAAACGATCAGCGCGACCAGATGGCCCCGGTGATTTTCTCGACAAACGTACTATGCCGGGCCAGTTCCTCCGCGCTTGCGGCGTGAGGCCGCGCCGGACGCACACCCCGCGGCGGTGCGACAACCATCGGCTGAGCGGTTTGCACATGGGCAACTGGAACTTCAGCAGCAAGCTCGAGTCCGATCTGCCGTCCGCCCATGAGCTCAACGTAAAGCTGGGCAAGCAGTTCGGCATCGAGCAGTGCGCCGTGGCGGACCCGGTGGCTGCGATCGATCCCGTAGCGCGAGCAAAGTGCATCAAGGCTGAGCTTGGCCCCGGGATGCTTGCGCCGCGCAATTGCAACCGTATCGACCATGCGATCACGGTTGATCGGGGCGAGGCTGCACTGCGCAAGCTCGGCATTGAGGAAGCCGAAATCGAACCCCGCGTTGTGTGCCACCAGCGGTGCATCGCCCAGAAATTCGAGCAATTCGGCGGCGCGTGTGGCAAACAGCGGCTTGTCGGCAAGAAACGTGCTGGACAGGCCGTGCACGGCTTCCGCTTCGGCAGGCATGCTGCGTTCGGGATTGAAATAGCAATGGAACACCGCGCCGGTTGGCACCCGGTGAACCATTTCGATGCAACCGATCTCCACAAGCCGGTCACCGCTTTGCGGATCCAGGCCGGTCGTCTCGGTATCGAAAACGATCTCACGCATTGGGGTTAGTCTGGACCCGGTGGCGGGGCCTTGCAAGGCTTCAGCGCGGGTTTTTTTCCCGGATGGCTGCAACCAGGCTGGCGACTTGCGCGCGCGTTTCCGCGAGCGTGACGCCGGTGTCGATGACATGGTCCGCACGGGCGCGCTTTTCGGCATCCGGTACTTGCAGATCCAGGATCTGGGCGAACTTTTCCGGTGTCATGCCCCGCCGTGCGAGCACACGGGTGCGCTGCATCGCGGCGGGCGCGGACACGACCGCGACAGCGTCGAGTTCGCTGCCATGGCCCTTTTCGAAGAGCAGGGGTATATCAAAGACAATCAGCGGCTCGCCGCTATGCTCGATGAGGAAAGTGGCGCGTGCCCGTGCGACGGCGGGATGGACGATCTGTTCAAGCCGGGTGAGTGCTTCTGCATCCCCGAACACGCGCGCGCCGAGTGCGGGACGGTCGACACCGGCGGGTCCGGTCGTACCGGGAAAAGCGGCTTCAATGGCTGGAAGCAAGACGCCATCGGGCCCTTGCAGATGGTGGACGACCGCATCAGCATCGAACACCGGCACGCCCATCTCGCGCAGCATCAGCGCGACAGCGGACTTGCCCATGCCGATCGAGCCGGTGAGCCCCAGAATGAAAGGCCGGCTCATGCGCCCAGCACCGCGCGCAGTTCCGCATCGGCATCGCGTGGGGGAAGGGCACCGAAGAAACGGCGAAACGCGTGGTCGGCCTGCCCGATCAGCATCGCAAGGCCGTCGACCGTTTGGAAGCCAGCAGCGCGTGCGGACTGGAGGAAGGCGGTGTCGTTGGGGCTGGTGACGATATCGTAGAATATCGAGCCCGGCGGCGCATGGCTCAGGTCGAAGCTCAGCGGTGGCTGTCCGGTCATACCCAGCGAGGAGGCATTGACCACCAGATCGAGGCACTGCTCGCGGTCGTCGAACGCGAAGTCGGTGGGGTCGGCAAAGTGGGCGATGTCGACAGCGTGGTGTTCGCCTTGCGGATCGAGTTCATCGAGCAGCGCGCGCGCTTTGCCAGGATCGCGACCGGCCATAACGATGACCAGCTTTTCATCGGCGAGGCCTTTGACAATCGCGCGAGCCGCGCCGCCGGTGCCGAGGACGCGGGCCATGCGGAAGTAGTGCGTCTGATCGAGCAGCGAGCGGAGCGGTTCGAGGAAACCGGGCACGTCGGTGTTGTAGCCGACCAATGCGCCATCCTCAGGAATGATCGTGTTGACCGCGCCAACGCGCGCGGCGAGCGGATCGAGCCGGTCGAGAAAGGGGATCACGGCTTGCTTGTGCGGCATCGTTACGTTGCAGCCGCGCCAGTTTGGATCGGGGCGGCGGGTGTTCAGAAACTCACCAAGTTCGCTCATATCGACCCTGGAAGCTTTATAGTCGGCCGCGATCCCCAGCCGGGCGAGCCAGAAGCCGTGGATCGCGGGCGATTTGGACTGGGCGATGGGGTCGCCGATCACTTCCGCGTATGGCCGGCTCATGCGGGAAGTCCATCATGGGCACGCAGCGCGGCGAGCAGCGGGAGCAGCGGCATGCCCAGCACCGTGAAATGGCTTCCTTCAATATTTTCAAAGAGTTGCACGCCCAGCGCCTCGATCCGGAACACCCCGACACAGGCCGAAACCGCGGGCCACTCGCTGTCGAGATAGCTCTGGATAAACTGTGGAGACAAGGGCCGAACCCTGAGTTTCGCCGTCTCGACATGGCGCCACACCGTCACGCCATCGCGGATCAGGACCGCGGCGGAATGAAGCTGCATCGTCTGCCCCGAAAAGAACGCCAGATGCGCGGCGGCATCGGCGCGGCTGACGGGCTTGTCGAACAGGCGACCGCAGACCTCGACCAGCGAATCGCCGCCGAGCACGAGCCGCCCCGGCGCGCCCATCGAAACCCCCAGCGCCTTGGCCTCGGCCAGAATCAGCGCGATCTCGCTGCCGGGCACCCCGATCAGTTCGCGCTTGATCGCACCCTCGTCGAGCGCAGACCCGCGTGCCTCGAACGGCACACCTGCCGCTTCGAGCATGGCCTTGCGGCTCGCACTTTGTGACGCCAGAATTATCATGCCACCATCATAGGGCGTGTCCGCCTCCGCTGCCACCGCCGGAATCCGGGGTGCGTTCATTGTAAAGATTGATGATCGCAGCCGCCGTTTCCTCAATCGAGCGGCGCGAAACGTCGATCACCGGCCAGCCGTTATCGGCAAACATCCGCCGCGCAAACTGCACTTCGCGCGCCACGTGATCGCTATCCACATAGGCGGTTTCGGGTGCCTGATTGAGCGAGAGCAGCCGGTTGCGGCGGACCTGGATCAGCCGTTCGGGGCTGGTGGTCAGCCCCACCACCAGTGGCCGCCGCAAGCTGAACAGCTCCGGAGGCGGCGGGCTTTCGACCACGATCGGAATGTTCGCCACGCGGTAGCCGCGATTGGCAAGGTAGATCGCGGTTGGCGTCTTGGAACTGCGCGAAACCCCGGCGAGCAGAATATCGGCGGCTTCCCAGTCCTCCCACGCGATCCCGTCATCGTGCGCAATCGTGAACTGGATCGCCTCGACTCGCCGGAAATAGGCTTCGTCCATAGTGTGTTGCCGTCCGGGCCGACCTTTGGCAGCCTGCCCAAGCTGCGCCTCAAGCGCGAGCGTGACGGCATCGAGCGCTGGCACGCTGGGCAGCCCGAGGGCCGCACACCGGCTTTGCAACCGCTCCCGCGTTTCGGCATTGACCATCGTGAACAGGACAAGACCCGGATTCGCGGTGATTTCACCCATGATCCGGTCAAGATGTTGCTGCGAGCGCACCATAGGCCAGAAATGGCGCACGACATCGGCGTCGTCGAACTGCGCCAGCGCCGCTTTGGCGATCATTTCGAGCGTTTCGCCGGTCGAGTCCGACAACAAGTGCAAGTGCAGGCGCGCCATCAAGAGTCCTGAATCCACCTCTGGGCGGTGCTGTGCCCACCCCGGGATGCGCCCGGGATGGGGCTGTGGAAAGCGCTAGGATAAACCACGGCATGAAACCGGCGACAAGTTTGTGCTGCAGATCCACCCCCACCTTCGGCGCGCGGCCCGGCATGTTGCAAACAGATGACGTTCATTACACACAGGCCGGGGACAGTGGGGACAACTTGCGCTTGCACCCGGAAAGCAGCGGAGTCGCCCGCGTGCTTTTTTGTGGAGCAACCGGGACAATTCGGGCAGATGCAGGCTGTCCCCACTTTCCACAGGGCCATCTATCTTCCTCAATCTGATTCAAAAGAATCTATAGATTAGTATTGGACCGACCGACCAATGCCCGATGCCTTGCAAAGTCCTGCTTCGAAGCCCCTTCTCGCAACCCTCAAAGGGGCCAATCTTTCACGCCGCCCCATCTGGCTCATGCGTCAGGCCGGTCGCTACCTGCCCGAGTACCGCGAACTGCGAGCGGCCAAAGGCGGGTTCCTAGCGCTGGTCTATGATCCCGAGGCTGCGGCGGAGATCACGCTCCAGCCGCTGCGCCGGTTCGGGTTTGACGGGGCGATCCTGTTTTCAGACATTCTGATCGTGCCTTATGCGATGGGGCAGGATCTGCAGTTCCTTGCCGGAGAAGGCCCGGCGCTCTCGCCTCGCCTGCTCGATGCCGGTCTGGAGACGCTGCGGAGCGTGCCTGAGCGCCTTTCGCCGATCTATGACACCGTTGCGAGGGTCAGCGCTTCCCTGCCCCCAGAGGCCACCATGCTGGGCTTTGCGGGCAGCCCCTGGACCATCGCCACCTACATGGTGGCGGGCGAGGGCAGCCGCGACCAGCACGACACGCGCGCGCTGGCCTATCGCGATCCGGGTGCGTTTCAGGCGATCATTGATGCGATTGTCGATGTGACGGTGGAATACCTCAGCGGGCAAGTGAAAGCGGGCGCGGAAGGCCTGCAGCTGTTCGACAGCTGGGCGGGCAGTCTGGCACCGGCTGAATTCGAGCGCTGGGTCATCGCGCCCAATGCCCGGATCACCGCCGCGATGCACGCGCTGCATCCCGACGTGCCGATCATCGGCTTTCCCAAAGGCGCGGGCGAAAAGCTGGTAGCCTATGCGGAAGGGACGGGGGTTGACGCGATCGGGGTGGATGAGACGATCGACCCGGTGTGGGCGGCCAAAGCCCTGCCCGCCGGACTGCCGGTGCAAGGCAATCTCGATCCGCTGCTGCTGCTGGCTGGCGGCCCCGCGCTGGACGACGGTGCGCGCCGCGTGCTCGATGTGTTTGCCGACCGGCCGCATGTGTTCAACCTTGGCCACGGCATCGGCCAGTTCACCCCCATCCCGCACGTCGAGCGCTTGCTCGAAGTCGTGCGGGCGTGGGAGCACTGAGCGGGTTCAGAATCGGACTTGCAGGCCGGTCGCGCCGATCACGCGCGGCACCAGCTGGTAGCCATTGACGCGCTGATAGAGCGGCACTTGCACATTGGCGAAAACGGCCAAGGTCGGGGTCAGCTTGGCGGTCATGCCGGGGGCGAGATAGACCGCTTCGCCGCCGCTGTTTTCGCGGTCAGCCTGCGCGCCGCTGTCGCGCGCGGTGATGCGGGTGTTGATCTGGATTTCGGGAATGACCCGGCCCGTGGTCGATCCCAGCTTGAGCCCCAGCCACTGGAGCGACAGCGAGCCCTCGGCAAACGTGCCCGGCCGGTAGTCTTCGCGTGACGTCAGCGCGAAGTGGACCTGGCCTTGCGCAATCAGCGCCACCGCACTGCCCAGCCGCCGGTAGTGATAGGCGCCAACTTGTGCCTGCACGGTGCCCGAACCCGGCTGGAGCCCGCGATCAACTTGTTCGCCTGCGCCCGGCCCGCTGCTGAACGTGCGGCGGAAGGGCCCGGTTGGCAGAGTGAGGCCCACTTGCAGGCCGGTGACGCTGCCCGGCCGCGAAAGGCCCTGCCAGCGCGCGACAATCCGGACATCGCCGATGCCGCTGCCGTTCGAATGGGTTTCGCTGGTGGTATCCTCGCCAATGGTGCGATGCGGCCGCCACAGGATTGGCAGCGCGACATTGATCCCCCAGTCGCTGGCGAACTGCTTGTCGTAGGCGAGCGTCAGGTAGTGGTTGTCGGTCCGCCGTTCGATCTCGCGGTCGGAGGGCAGCGGAATGGCCTTGGGATCAAGCGTTTCGGTGCCCGATTGCAGCCGCGTCTGCGGCACATAATCGTAGCGGAAAGTGATCGCCTGTCCGGGTTGGGTCATCAACCCTTGCGAGAGCCAGTCAGACGTAAAGGTGCAGCCGCAGCTGGCACAGGCGAACGCGGGTACAGGTGTGAGCGCAGCGCACAGCGCCGCAGCAGTCAAAATACGCATGGGGGTAATCCATTGGTCGGGCCGGTGTTGGGAACCAGCCGAAGGCAGGTCTGAGGTTCGGGGAAACTCAGGCCGCGACCGGAGGCGCGCGCGCAGGGGGCGTGCCGCGCGCTGGTGCGCGCAGGATGAGGGCGATGCTGGCGGGCTGGCGCAGTGCGGATTGCTGCTGGAGCGGTGCAATCGCCCAGAGATCGGGCGCGTCCGGCGAAGCGGCCTGTGCCAGCACGCCGAAGGGGCACGCCTGCGTATGGCCGGCGTTGCCGTGCTTTTGGCCCATCGGCAGATCGACGCGGCCCGCCACGCCGGTGCCATCGCACAGCAGTACCGTTACGCCCCGCGCGCCGTCCGGCGCGGCCATCATCCCTTGCGGGATCAGCGCGCGCATCGCGAGCACGAGCGCCAGCAGGATCATCGCGCAGCGGCGATACCGGACAAGTTGCTGGCGAACCCCGATCATGGGCGCGTTCGTACTCCTTGGGCGGAGTGCTCGCAAGGCTGCGCTTGACCGGTCTAAGCGCGCACGCCACGAAGGCGCACCACCATTTCCCAAGTTCCGGTTGGGGCGCAAAGCGGCTACAATCCGGTCCATGCTGCAGGTACTCGCAATGCTTTATCTCTGGCTCAAGGCCGGTCATGTCATCTTCGTGATCTTCTGGATGGCGGGGCTGTTCATGCTGCCGCGCTTTTTCGTCTATCATCAGGAAGCGCCGGAAGGTTCACCCGAAAACGCGATCTGGGTGGACCGCGAGCGCAAGCTGCTGCGAATCATCATGTGGCCCTCGCTCGTCGCGGTGTGGACGTTCGGACTGCTGCTGGCAGTAAGCGGGGAATGGTACACACAAGGGTGGTTTCACGCCAAACTGGCGCTTGTGCTGGTGCTCAGCGCCTATCACGTGTGGCTGGCCAACTATGCCGCGCTGCTTGCCGCAGGCCAGCGGCGGCTGACCGGGCGCAACTTGCGGCTGCTCAACGAAGTGCCGGGTGTGACCGCGGCGCTGATCGTGGTGCTGGTGATCGTCAAGCCGTTCTGAATTTGGCTTGGACGTTGACGCGCCCGGTGCCCGGTCTTATGCGCAAGGTCGCAATCCGGGTCCGGACAGCCGCAGCAACGCGCCTGTCCCCCGCTAGGTCCGCTTTCCCCAAGCCCCATGACTGTCCGGCGCGCGCCATAGCCTCTGATCAAATACTGCCCCTTTTTTGAATGAAGCCAAGCCCATGCATCTCAAAGAACTGAAGAAAAAGACGCCCGCCGAGCTCGTCCAGATGGCCGAGGAACTCGATGTCGAGGGCGCCAGCACGCTGCGCCGTCAGGACCTGATGTTCGCGATCCTCAAGGAACTGGCGGATGACGGCGAAGAGATCCTCGGGATCGGCACGATTGAAGTCTTGCCCGATGGGTTCGGCTTCTTGCGCAGCCCGGAAGCGAACTATCTGGCCGGGCCGGATGATATTTACGTTTCGCCCAACCAGGTCCGCAAATGGGGCCTGCGCACGGGCGACACCGTGGAAGGCGAAGTCCGCGCACCCAAGGACGGCGAGCGCTATTTCGCGATCACGCGGCTGATCAAGGTCAACTTCGACGATCCCGATGCGGTGCGCCACCGCGTCAATTTCGACAACCTCACGCCGCTCTATCCGAACGATCGCCTGCGCCTCGATACGCTCGACCCCACGGTCAAGGACAAGTCGGCGCGCGTGATCGACCTCGTCAGCCCGCAAGGCAAAGGCCAGCGCGCGCTGATCGTCGCGCCGCCGCGCACCGGCAAAACCGTGCTGCTGCAGAACATGGCCAAGGCCATCACCGACAATCACCCCGAAGTGTTCCTGATCGTGCTGCTGGTTGACGAGCGGCCCGAGGAAGTCACCGACATGCAGCGTTCGGTGAAGGGCGAGGTCATTGCCTCGACCTTCGACCGGCCGGCCGAGGACCACACGAT
>CAIKKO010000080.1 GCA_903828025.1 uncultured Sphingomonadales bacterium | reverse complement strand
TGGGTGGCCGAGCGCACCGCCGTCATCGCGAAAATCCTCACCGAAAATCCTGATGCCGTGGACCCGACCGTGCGCGCGGTGGTCGAGGCCGGGTGGAGCAAAACCGCGGTCGAAACCTTCCAAGGCATCTACCGCCTCGCCGAGATCAAACGCCATGCCGACCTCATGTGGGGCGACCTCGATGCGCTGGCCTTCCCCACCACCGGCACCACCTACCGCGTCGCCGAACTCGCCGCCGCGCCCATCGCGCTCAACAGCAATCTGGGGGCCTATACCAACTTCGTCAACCTGCTCGATATGGCCGCGCTGGCCATTCCGGCGGGCACGCGCACCAATGCCACCGGGTTCGGCATCACCCTGATCGGCCCGGCCGATACCGACCGGGCGCTCCTGAGCCTTGCCGATACCTATCTCGCCAAAGCCGATCTCGCCCCGCCGCCCCCGCTCGATCTGGAGGGAAGAATGCAGACCGTAAAACTCGCCGTCGTCGGCGCGCACCTCAAGGACATGCCGCTGCACTGGCAGCTGACTTCGCGCGGCGCCGTGTTCGTCGGCGCGACCGAAACCGCGCCCAGCTACCGGCTTTACGCGATGGCCGACAGCGTGCCGCCCAAGCCCGCTTTGGTGCACAGCGCAGAGGGCGGCGCGGCCATCGCGGTCGAAGTCTATGAACTCGGCGTCGCCGAATTCGGCAGCTTCGTGGTCGATGTGCCGCCGCCGCTGGCCATCGGCACAGTGACGCTGGCGGATGGCACCAGCGTCAAAGGCTTCGTGTCCGAACCGCGCGCCACCACCGGCGCGCAAGATATCACCCACCTCGGCGGCTGGCGCGCGTTTATCGCGCAGCGCGGCTGAACCCGCTACAACCGCCCTCTCAAAAGGAACGCCGCATGCACATGCTCAATGGAATGCTCATGGCCGCCGCCGCGCTCTGCGCGCTGGGCCCGATGGCAGCGCAGGCCGACGAGAGCGCCGCGCCCAAGCCCGAAGTGCTGGTCGTCCCCGGCTTCGCCGATTTCCTCGCGATCGACGGCGACACCGTCTGGGCCACCAACCGCTTTGCGGTTGAGCAGTGGTCGCTGAAGGGCCTGAAGGCATCCACTCCGATGAGCCGGCCCTGCGGCGGCATGAGTGTCGATTATGGCTCGCTCTGGGTCGCCGATTGCCCGGAAAACGCAGTCAAGCGCATCGACATCAAGACCGGCAAGCTCCTCGCGGTAGTCTCCACCGGAATCGCCAACAATATGGAAGGCGAGCTCAACACCGTCACCGGCGCGGGTTCCGCCTGGATCGCCAGCGAGGCGAGCGGCAAGATCGCCCGGATCGACGCCGCAACCAACGCGATCGTCGCCACGGTCCCAACCGCGCCGGGTTCCTGGTACCTTGCTTTCGGCCTCGGCGCGCTATGGGCGGTCAGCGGCAAGGAACAGCTCCTCAGCCGCATCGATCCGGCGACCAACACCGTCACCGGCACGGTCGCCCTGGGCAAGATGCCGGGATTCCTCGTTGCGGGCGAAGGCGCAGTCTGGGTGCAGGAACAGGGTGACGGCACCGTCGCCAAGGTCGATCCCGCCACGATGACCGTCACCATGCGCATCAAGGTGGGCGACAACCTGAAGTACGGCGATATCGACGTGGGCGGCGGAAAGGTCTGGCTGCGCACCACCGACGATCAGGAATTCGTCGTCATCGACGCGCAGACCGGTGCGATCCTCAGCCGCGTCGGCAAGCCCGTCCACAGCGGCGGCCTGCGCTGGACTCCCAAGGGCGCGTGGACCTCGGCCCACGATTTCCACCTGCTGACATGGTGGCCCAAGGGCAGCGAGGCGGCGAAACCGTAACCTTCGCTGCAAAGCGCTAGCCGCCTCTGGATCCCCGCCTTCGCGGGGATGACGAACAGAATGCCTTTCTCAACACTCGGCATCCCCGATAAGGCGGGGATGCCGAGCGGAAAGTCCCGGCGTCAGCACTCTCCTCAGGTTGCCGAAGCCATCCGCCCCTTCACCCACGCAATCACCGGCATCAGCGGATAGACCAGGGTTTCCTTGATCGACATGTGGCGCCGCCCCTCCTGACC
>CAIKKO010000079.1 GCA_903828025.1 uncultured Sphingomonadales bacterium | reverse complement strand
TTGGGCACGCCGACATGCTCGAACATGCCGACCGAGACGATGCGGTCATAGGGGCCGACCTCATCGCGGTAGTCGGTGAGCGCGAACGTGACCTTGTCGGCCACGCCTTCGCGCTCGGCCCAGGCTTTGGCGTAACCGATCTGCTCTTTGCTGAGCGAGATGCCGTGGATGGATGCGCCCGAGATCTTATGCAGGTGCAGCGCAAGGCCGCCCCAACCGCAGCCGATATCGAGCACGCGCATGCCGGGCTTCAGGTCCAGCTTGGCCGCGATATGCTCCATCTTGGTAAGCTGCGCTTCTTCCAGCGTGGTAACGCCTTCGTCCCAATAGGCGCAGGAATACTGGCGTGCAGGATCGAGGAAGAGATCATAGAGCCGGTCATCGAGATCGTAGTGGTGCGCCACGTTGCGCTGCGAGGAACGGCGCTGGTTGATTTGGTCAAGCCGCCCGGAAATGGCGACGCGCAGCTTGTCGAACAGGTTCAGGTTATCGAGATCGCCGCCTTTATCCCAGGGATTGTTGCGCCGGATGAAGCCGACGAAATCCATGATATCGCCGTTCTCAATGGTGAGGCGGCCATCCATGAAGCATTCGGCCATGCCGAGGCTGGGATTGCGGGCCAGTGCGCCGGGCACTTTCCTGTCGTGAAGGCGCAGCCCCAGATCGGGCCAGCCCGGCGTGCTGGTCCCATATTTGCGCTGGCGGCCCGATGCTTCGGTGACGGTAAGCGTTCCCTGCTTGACCAGACGGCGCAGGGCAGCATCGAGCAGAACCATTGACATACGTGCGCCATCCTTGATCGTTTAGGCTTGCCAACGGCCTATGCCGCGCTGGCAAGGCGCGGGCAAGCCGAGCCTTGCATAAGAGTCATCCATCAACGGCATCGCGATCCGCTGCGATCGATCTCGCGGCCGAGCAACCCGCCGCCAACCGCACCGAGCACCGTGCCGAGCGTGCGGTCGCCGCGGGTGTCGATCGCGCGGCCCACCAGAGCGCCGCCGACTGCGCCGATCACCAGCCCGGTCGTGCCGTTGCTGCGGCGGCAGTGATAGCGCCCGTCGCGTCCGCGCCAGACCTGATCGTTCTGCGCAAGGGGGCGCGGCTGGTTATAGCGGCCATAGCGATCATAATCGCGGTCGTGCGCGCGGCGGCCATGGGCCGGAGCCCACGACGGCGGATCGGCAAAGGCCGGACTCGCGGGCAGTGTCAGGGCTGCAAGCACGGTTGCCAGAATGATTTTGTTCATCAGCGATATCCTTTGGCTGGGTCGGATTGAAGGGTTCAACGCCCAAGCTGCACGGATGATCCGCAACGGCGGATGAATATCGGCGCAAAGGCGATGAATTGGGGGATGGCTGCGGCGAAGCGCCGTATTGGATTATAAAACTTTCCTACAAGTACCAAATAGGTTATTTGGCACGCATTTGCTGCGCCCTGAATGGAGAAAATGCATGCCCAACCCGCCCGTCACCTTTCCCGCGATGTTCACCCCGGCCAATGCCGTTGCCTTTACCAACAGCGATGGCACGGCCCAGACCGTGAGCGCTACCGCCCCCTTGCCGGTCGCCATCTCGGGGTCTGTGGGCACGCAGGCGATCAGCGCGGCAAGCCTGCCGCTGCCGACCGGGGGGGCCACTTCAGCCAACCAGACCGCCATCAGCACCACGCTGGGCGCGATCGCGGCGCAGCTTCCCGCCAGCCTTGGTGCCAAGTCCACGGCCGCAAGCCTGTCGGTTGCTGCCGCTACCGATCAGGCCAACCTCGAACCGGCGGGAGCGGCTGTGACCGGCACCACCATGCCGGCTGGCGGCACCGGCCTGACCGGCTGGCTCTCTGCCATCTATCGCTCGTGCAGCGAGGGCGCGACCGTATCGGGTAGCGTCACGTCGGCCACCAATGTCGTGTCGGTCAGCAACAATCTCTACATGGGCGGCTCGTTCCATGTGACCAGCGCCGGCACGACGTGCACGATCACCTACGAACAATCGAACGACGGCACCAATTGGGTCACGCTGCCGGTGATTTCGGCAGCAGCGGCCAACGCAGCACCGACGACGACGTCCACTGCCGTGGGCATCTACAGCTACGTCTCGTCCTCCGCCTTCGTGCGCGCCCGCGTCTCGACCTATACCAGCGGCACGGTCTCGGTGGTGCTGAGCCAGAAGCAGCAGGTCGCGCCGGTCAGCGGGCTCTCGCTCGCGGCGGGCAGTTCGGGCATCGGCAGCGTTTCGGTGACGGGCACGGCGACCGTTTCGGGCACAATCAACGCGGGTTCCGGCTTCACCGACAGCACCGCCGCGCTGGCCGCTTCGGCGACGTTCACCGGCACCGGCCGGGCCAACAGCGCGGGCCAGCTCGCGTTTTTCAACGCCACAGCCTTTGCCGATCAGGCGGGCACGCTGTTCATCGACCAGTCGCTCGATACCGGCGCGACGTATCAGGCGATTGCCAGCCAGGCGGTGGCGGCGAACGGCGCGGCCAACCTCTCCGTGCGCATGTGCGGCGCAGTTGGCACCGCCACGCTGTACCGCGTGCGCTATGTCAACGGTGCGACTTTGCAGACCACGTTCCGGCTTTCGAGCAGCTTCTCGGCAAGCTGAAAACCCTACCCGAGCGCGGCCTGCTTCTCTTCGGCGAGGCGGTCGAGCTCGGCGCGGGTCTTGCGTTCGGCCGCGGTCTTGAGCTGCCCGCAGGCAGCATCAATATCGCGGCCGCGCGGAGTGCGGACCGGCGCGGAAATACCGGCATCGAACACGATCTTGGCAAAGCGCTTGATCCGCTCGGGGGTTGAGCATTCATACGGAGCGCCGGGCCAGGGATTGAACGGGATGAGGTTCACCTTGGCGGGCAGATCGTATTGCCGCAGCAGGCGCACGAGTTCGTGGGCATCGCTGTCGCGGTCGTTCTTGTCCTTCAGCATCACATATTCGAACGTGATCCGGCGGGCGTTCGAGGCACCCGGATAATCGGCGCAGGCCTGCAGCAGTTCCTCGATCCCGAACTTGCGGTTGATCGGCACGATCTCGTCGCGCACATCCTTGGTCACCGCGTGGAGCGAGACCGCGAGATTGACTCCGATCTCCTCGCCCGCGCGCGCCATCATCGGCACCACGCCGCTGGTCGACAGCGTGATGCGCCGCTTCGAAAGCGCGAGCCCGGCGCCGTCCATCACCAGCTTGAGCGCATCGCGGACATGCTCGAAATTGTAGAGCGGTTCGCCCATGCCCATCATCACGATATTGGTGAGCAGGCGGCCATCGGGGGTGTAGTCGGTGCTCTCGTCCTCGTCGTCGGGCTCATCGAAGTCCATTCCGGCCATCGAGCCCTTCGGCCATTCGCCCAGCACATCGCGCGCGAGCATGACCTGGCCGACGATTTCGCCCGGGGTCAGGTTGCGCACCAGCCGCATCGTGCCGGTGTGGCAGAACCGGCAATTGAGCGTGCAGCCCACCTGGCTCGAAACACAGAGCGTGCCGCGCGTGGCGTCGGGGATGAACACCATCTCGAAATCGTGATTGTCCGCCGTGCGAAGCAGCCATTTGCGCGTGCCGTCGCTCGATACTTGCGCTTCGACCACATCGGGCCGCCCGATCACGAAGCGTTCCGCGAGCCAGGGGCGCATGGTTTTGGCGATGTCGGTCATCGCCTCGAACTCGGTCACGCCGCGGTGATAGAGCCAGTGGAACACTTGCTTGGCGCGCAGCTTGGCGGCCTTGGCATCGAGCCCGGCCTCGCTGAACAGGGCGGCGATCTGCGGGCGGGCGAGGCCGATCAGATCGACCCGCCCGTCGGCGCGCGGGGTTACCTCACGCGGAACGGGTACAGGATCGACGTGGCCGGGAATGGCCATCGGCGTGATGGTAGCAACCGGGAGCCCGGAATCTGTGGAAGTCATGGCCCGCATATAGGCCATTCCTGCCAAATCGCCAGTCCGCACTCAGTCGGCGCGGTCTAACCGCGCAGCCAGCCGGTGATCGACAGGCGCGGCCGCCCCGCGAACGGCGCAACATAGCTCACCGAATGCTTTTGCGGCACGCGCAGCAGATGCAGCGCATTGAACCGGGGCAGCAGCGCGCCGGTCAGGTCGCCAGCCGGATCGTGGAATTGCAGCAGTCCGCCCCATTCGGTGCGCCAATTTGGCGTGAGCGAGAGCACATAGGCCGCAATCCGGTTCTTGCCGGAAACGGCATCGTCGTGCGCGGTCAGGAAGTCGCCGGGATCGTACCGCGTGGCCTGGCCGTCAACCAGGCGGATGTCGCGTACGCCGGTCAGCGTGCGGAACAGGTCGAGCCAGCGCGGGTTGTTCAGCGCATCGACCAACCGGTCGAGCAGCAAGCCCCGTTCGCGCCGCTGGTCCGGCGCTTCGGAGGTGCGGATGCTGCTGTAGTGAAACTGGAACCCGTCGCGCGCCTGCGCATGGACCGCCTCGATCAGCGCGGCCTGCCGCTCGGGTCCGAGCGCCGCGAGCGTCGCGCGGTCGAGATCCCAAAGCTTGTCGCCTTGGTTGAGCACGCGGCACCACGGCGCGTCATCGCCCATTGAGTCGGCGAGCGCCTGCGCCGCCTGCGGCGCAAGCACCGGTTCGATGCGCACGCGGCCGGTTGCCGCATAAGTCCGCGCCGCACCTGCCAGCGCACCGGCCGCCGCAACCGGATCGAAATCGTTGGCCATGGCCGTGCATCTCCTCTCGCGACCGGTTTAGCCGCTTGCGCTGCGCGGTGCCAGCGCCGGGTCTTGTGCGGTAACGAAGGCGGGGGCTGCGGCGAACCTGCGGACATGTTCCCCAGACCAAGGCCCTGTCCGATGATCCGCACCGCCGTTTCTGCCGCCGTACTCGCTCTTGTCCTTACATCCCCCGCGCTCGCCGCGCCGACCGGGCTGCGCGCCACCGCGCTCGCCGGGCTGGAGCGAACCGATGCCGCGCCGGGCACGGGTGCCAGCAACGGGTTCTATTACGGTGGGCAACTGGGCTACGATTGGCAGCTGGGTCCGGTGATCGCGGGTGTCGAGGGCGACCTTGGCGGATCGAGCGCCTCGCAACTCATTGCCGCGCGCCGCGCCGATCAGGGCGTGTTCGCGTCAGCGGCGGTGCGGCTGGCGGTGCCGGTGACCGATGGCCTGCGCGGCTTCGTGCGCGGCGGCTATGCCTATCACACCGTGACGTATGATACGGGCCGCGCCTTCCGTGGCAGCGGCTGGACACTGGGCGGCGGCGGCGAGGTCGATCTCACCAAGCGCCTGTTCGTGCGCGGCGAGTACCGCTTCAACGACTACGGCAAGACAGTGCGCGGGCAGCAGTTTCTGCTCGGCGCGGGGCTGCACTTCTAGTTTTGCGCGCAGCCGAGCATGGCGGCGTCCATCGCCGATGCGGACCCGGCCAGCGCATAGCTGTCGCTGAACACGCGGCCCCCGTTGGCGCGGGCGGTCACCGTCATGCTGGTGGCCGAGCGCATCGCCGCGACAATGGCGGCATCCATGCGCCGGTCTTGTGCCCAGGCGTCCGCAGCCCCGGCGATAAGCTGGAAGCGCTCACCGCCGACGGCCAAAGTGACCGCGCTGCCCGGGCCGAGCCGGCGCGAGAGCCGCACATGGACTTCGCCGCGCGCGCCCCGGCGCGGCCAGGTGCCGACCGTGAAATAGGGCTGGAACTCGTCGCTGCGCCCCTCGATCTTGTCCGCCATTGCAATGGCATAGCAGCGCGGCACGCCCGCATCGGCAAACGCCCCCCAGGTGTTCCAGATGCCGAGACTGTCGCGCGCCATGGCAGGCGCGGCGGCCAGCAGAGCCGCCGCCATCAAAGCCCGTCTCATGGGTCAATCAGATCGAGATAGGCGACCACATCGTTGTCGGTGGCGATGTAGAGGCCTTCCTGCAGATCCTCCGGCTGCCCGGCGGCAAGCGCCAGCGCTTCGGCCAGCGGGCCATAGAACAGGGTCTGCGCCGCACCGCCTTCGGGGCCATCATCGAGGTGGTAGAGCCGCACGGTCACAGCATCGCCGGTCGAGCGCATCAGTCCTGCTCATCCCGCCGCGCGCCATGGAGCAGGCGGGCGGCGCGTGCTGCCTCCGCCGCGGTCGCCGCACACTCGGCCTTGGTGCGGCCGTGGCGGGCGCGGTTGGCAGCGGCCTCGCCCGCCTTGGCCGCGCGCCCGGCGGCCTTGCGCGCGAGCCTCAGGTTGACGACTTCGCCCATCAGGCGTGCTCTGTGCCCAGCTTCGAGCCGAACAGCACCGTCTCCCGGCCCTCCACCACCAGCGCGATCGAGCCTTGCACCAGCGAGGGAGCAATCGGCACGCCGAGTTCGGGGTGGACCGGATAGCCCGCCATCATGCCGCGCAGCACCCGGCTGGAAATGCCATGCATCACGACCACGTGGTCGCCCGGCATCGCGCTCGCCTCGTCCAGCCAGCGAGTAAGGCGGGCGGCGATCATGGGGTAGTCCTCCCCGTCCGGCGCGGGGCGCAGCAAGTGTTGGGCCATGACAATCGGGCCCACTTCAGCCTCGACATCATCATAGAGCCGCCCGCACCACGAGCCCATGTCGATCTCTTTCAGATCGTCGGTGCGGCGGGCGGCAAACCAGTCGATCCCAAGCCCGGCGGCCACCATCGCCGCCGTCTGCAACGCGCGCCCGGTTTCCGAGACGTGGAGCGTGACGGCGGGCGCTTCTCCCAGCTTGGCACGCAGGGCCTCCCCCATTGCCAGCGCCTGCTCGAACCCAAGGCGGGTGAGCGGGGTGTGGATGTGGTTTGCCTGGAGGCGGCGCGCGGCGTTGTAGACCGTCTCGCCGTGGCGCATGATGAAGAAGCGGGGGCTGGGCATGGCGCGCCTGATAGCGCGGGCGGACGGGGAAGGCGAGGGGGCCGGTTCATCCGACCCGGAACTTTCCCTAATTGGCAAAGGCCACGCCCGGGCGCAGGCTTACTGGGACCAAGGGGAGCCGCGTTATCTACCAGCACAGCACATTGACTGCGGCTGCGGACGCGGAGGGCGCGCCCGCGCTGGGCTACCACAGCACCGTGTTCGCGCTCGACAGCCACGGCCGCTTCGCGCCTTCGGATATCGTACCGGCAGGCCCAGGACGGATGGCGCGGCAGCGCGTGGGCGAGGCGGCTTATGCAGCGACAGGACACATTCACGCTCCTTAAAATCCGAATTTCCGGCATACAATTGAGAAAATTTCGCAAGTGTGGACCCTGGCAAATGCCATCCTGTCAAGGCCGTTTAGCTTTTGTTTTTTATGCCTTTTTTCTCAATCCGGCCAAATTTTACGTTAACATTTAGCTCCCCATTTTCAGGGGTATTTGGCACCGTTCCCGTGTGTGCTGGGGGGGGGGGGGGTAAGTGTTAATACGTGGCAAATTCAGCCTCTTTTTGGGGGAAATCTGGGGTGGGTGGTGCCGTCCAGTGCCCGTCGCCTCGCAGTGACTGACGTAGGCTGGCTATTTATAAACATACAAAATCAACAGGTTATTACATTTTTCCGCGACACGCCGGCGCATAACTATTGTTAATTGCCTCTTTGTTCTCATATCTCACTTATTAAAAGTTAACTTCTGCGCCTTCCTCAGGCCGAACTTTCGTCATTTAAGAATGATTTGTCCTTCGATGGACCTGACGAAATTTCAGAGTGGGGAGGATCTCACGATGATTGGTCAACATTTTCTTGAATTTGATTCGTATCAAATTCAGGTTGATTTTGAATTATATAAATCAGAAAAAATATATCAATTTAATCAAAGCATTTCAAATAAGGGGGAATATTTAAGATCAATTGGAGAAATAAATAAATTGAATATAAGATATGTAGGAACTTCAGATTTATATCAAAATAAGCGCAATTTTTGGTTGGATATTGTATTTCCTGAGTGCAAAAAATTTGCCTACATTGATGGAATGACAAATTATTTTTCCATAGCTGAAGGCGATTTTCAAGTAATCATATTCGGTGGCAACGATGCTGTCCGGGCTGCCAGTTTTCTGAAGGATGGCAAGCCGCTCCTGAATCGTAGGCTCAAAATCTCGCTCATGACCAACTCGATGCCGCGCCGCAGGGCGAGCGCTTTGAGTTCTGGATTTGATGACGTCTTTGACACCAATCGCACGCAACCGGCTGAGGCCTTTGCCCGTGTCGCCACCATGTGGGCGCGCTATCAAGAACGGGTTGATTGCGACCGGAACGCTGCTGCGGATCGCGCGCAGATCAACCTCGTCGCCGATTATGCGTCCCTGACCGCGCGTGAACGCCTTTTAATTCAGATGCTGTTGAGCAAACCGGGGCAACTTGTGCCCTATGTCTTATTGCAGTCACGGCTAAGTTACCAAATTGAGGATTTAACCTTTTCCCATTTGAAGGTTATAGTTTGTGAGTTGAGAAAAAAGATTCGGCCATATTACAAAATAAAATCTCGTGCATTTATTGGATATGAACTTATTTATTCAAAATAAAATAATTAGGATTTTAAAGGAATTTTTATGAGAAATTTTTTAAATAAAAAATTAGCATTATTTCCAAGAATAGTGCAGTGTTATTTTGGAAATCATAAACCAGATCGTAATTCCGTTTTCTGGAATGGATCGCATTACTATGGTATATGCAGTTCATGCCAATGCTCTATGCGACGTCGCTCCAAGAATATCTGGAAAAGATCGCGGTCGTTCGCGGCCAATAGACCTGATGCAGTAGGGCAATTTGCCAACGAGGGCACCTCGACCCGCGGAAGGGTTGAGGCCGAAAAGGCGCTCAAGCAGTAAGCCGTGCGCCCACAGACCATCGCCAAACTCAACTCGCTCGAATCCGGCGCGCTTGAGGACAGCCAATGACCTGTCCACCTGAACCCCTTGCGGAGGATCTTGCACAGGCCGTACGGCATTTGCGGCTTGCGCTGGTCTGCCTTGATGCGGTCGGGGAAATGCGCGCGGCACCCTATGCCCAGATGGCCATCGATATGCTGGAAGACCGGGGCTACGATGACCTGAGAGTGCAGGGTGAGGATCATCAACCGTCTGACGGCGTGGTCGGGTTACGATGACGTTGCAACAACCTCGAACTAACCGGGCTCCCATCTCGACAAGCTTTTCAATTTAATCAAAAAGCTTGTATACTCTCGACCCCTGACAGAAGGGCATTACGTCATTGGGGGCAGGGAAGCCCCTGTTCCGCCGCCGCCAAATCTGCCACGGTGGGCGAAAGCCCCTCCCGCATGATCGGCACCTCCCCTTGCTCTCCACACCCATCCTTGTTGCCGCTGGCGGCGCGATTGTTCTCGGCGCGGTGGGGGGGCTGATGACGCCGATCGGGCCGTGGTATGCCAATTTGCGCAAGCCTTCGTTGCAGCCGCCGAACTGGCTGTTTGGCCCGGCGTGGACGGTGATCCTCGGGCTGGCGGCGTGGTCTGCGGTTATCGCCTGGAACGCGGCTGCGGGTGCGCCGGACCCCGGGGCTGCGCGGACCGCTGTGGTGGTGCTGTTTGGCACCAATGCGCTGTTTCACCTCTTGTGGAGCCCGCTGTTCTTCAAGCTGCGGCGGCCCGACTGGGCCTTGATCGAGGTGGTGTTCCTGTGGGCCTCGCTGGTGGCGCTGGTTGTGGGGCTGCGGCCGGTTTCGCCGTTCGCGAGCGCGCTGATCGTGCCCTATCTGCTGTGGGTGAGCTTTGCTTCGTGGCTCAACTGGGCGATCGTGCGGCTGAACCGGCCGTTTGGCTGAGGGGGAAGGTTCTACCCCTCCACCACCCTTTGGGCGGTCCCCCTCCCTTGCAGGGGAGGTTCAGGCGACGATCAGCAAGTCGCTGACGGCCAGATCGGGGTGGCCGGACAGCTTGGCGATGAGCACGGCGTGGATCGCACCCGTGCCGTCGGGATCGTACCAGAGCTCGCCGGTGGTGGTGTTGTAGATCAGCCGGTCGTCCGCATCGTGCGCGGTGCTGGCCCCCGCGTCCGACCAGAACGCTTCGGGTGCGACCGCGCCGATGCCGGACAGCGCCTTGAAATGCGCCAGGCTGAAGGCGATGTGATCGGTGCCGGAGACGAAATCGGTGATCGTATCGACATTGGCGGTGGACGGGCTGTTGTCGAACACGAAGGTGTCCGCGCCCGCGCCGCCGGTCAGCGTATCGGTCCCCGCGCCGCCATAGAGCATATCGTCGCCCGCGCCGCCGCGCAGCGTGTCGTTCCCGGCCAGGCCCTTGAGAATGTCTCCGGCATCGTTGGCAACGATCTTGTTGGCTGCGGCGTTGCCTGTCCCGACAAGATGGTCGGCGCCGGTGAGCGTGAGGTTTTCGAGCGCATCGGCGAGCCGGTAACTGATGCTGGCGCGGACGCTGTCGGAACCCGCACCGGCAGCTTCGATGACCTGATCCTTGATGGTGTCGACGACATACGTGTCGTTGCCCGCGCCGCCTTCCATGCGGTCTGCGCCCGTGCCGCCGTCGAGAAAATCGTTACCCGCGCCGCCGATCAGAGTGTCGTCGCCGCCGAGGCCCTTGAGCGTGTCATTGCCGCCCGCGCCGGTCAGTGTGTCGGCCCCTGCCGTGCCGACCAGCTTTTCGTTGACCACATTGCGGACCGTGACGGCAATGGCCTGGCTGTCGGTCAGCGCGCCGTCGGAAACCTGCACCACGACATCATAGACGTTGTCCCCGCCGCTATCGGCAGGCGCTTCGAAATCGGGCGCAACCTTGAACGCGAGCGCGCCGGTCTTGCCGTTGATGGTGAACAGGCCGGCGTCCGCCCCGCCGGTGATGGTGTAGGCGAGGTGAGTGCCCGCATCGGGATCGAGCACCACGATCTTGCCGACGGCCGTGCTGTTTTCGGCTGCGGTGAGGTGGGCGGTTGCGCCGCCGCCGCCGCTGACAATGGCGGGCGCATTGTTGCCGGCGGTCACTGTGCCGGGATAAGTCGCGATGATCTGCGCGGTGACGCTGGTCTGATCGGTATCACCCTTCGAGCCGCCGTAATTCCACCAGGTCGCTGCGAACGTGCCGTTCTCCAGCGCGGTGATGGCCGGGCCATGCTGGTTCCCGTTCGAGGTTGTGTTGATGTAGAAATTGTCGCCGACCGGCGTTCCATCGGCCTGATAGACTTGCGCCTTGATCCCGGCACCCGCGGGCTGGCCCGGCACCGGGCCGGTATCGGTCCACGACACCACGAAGCCGCCAGTGCTGAGGCCGGTGATGGTGGGCTGCTGCTGGTTTCCCGCAGCCACCGTGTTGACGCGGAAGGGGTCGCCAACGGGGGAGCCGTCGGCTGCGTAGATCCGGGCCCTGATGCTGTAGTGGTCGGTATCGCCCAGCGATCCGCTCGAATCCTGCCAGGTCAGCACAAAGCCGCCGCCAGTCAGCGCGGTAATGTGAGGATGGGTTGAAATCGTCTGCTGGTACGAAGTGACGGAAAGGCCCGCCCCCGAAGGGGTTCCATCGGCATTATAGATTTGCGCCAGAAGCGTGCCAATGCCTGCGGCGTCCCAAGCCGCGACAAAGCGGCCATCGGCAAGTTTGGCGATCGAGGGATTGAGATCGCCTGGGAATTCGCCGCTTGCCGGGGTCGAGAGGATGACACTGCTCCCCACAGCCGCATGGTCCGCGCCAAACCGCTGCGCGAAGATTTTGACGATTTGATCGCCTCTGCCCCCGTAGGCTTGGCTCCACGCCACCATGAAGCCGCCGTCCGCGAGCTGGGAGACAGTTGGCGAACTGACCCCTGCTCCCGGGTTCGCTGCCGCCTGAGCGACCTTGAATTCAGCCCCGGCCTTGGCGGCATCGGCGCCGAACGCCTGCATCTTGATGGTCTGGTCGTTCTGGTCCGCCCAGCTGATCACGAAGCCGCCATCGGCCAGTCCGGCGACAGAGGCGCTGTACTGATTGGCAGCGGTGGACGTGTTGACGAGGAACTCGCTGCCCACTTTCGCGCCGTCCGCGCCGTAAAGCTGGGCCTTGATGCTGCTCCCGCTGCTATCACCCAGCGTGCCGCTGCTGTCTTCCCATGTCACCACGAAGCCGCCGCCGGCAAGGTGGGCGATCGCGGGTAGCCGCTGCTCCCCTGCGGTCTGCGTGTTGACCAGAAACTCGCCGCCCAATTTGCTGACGGCTGCCATGATCATCTCCTGTAGATCTGGGAAAGCCCTAAGGACAAATGCCTAAATCAGCCGCGTACCGCAACGGCAAACGCGACGAAGCGGTCCCGATTTGACACCGGTAGCTGGGAGGGCGGAGCAGGTGGGGGGAGCGGGAGGGGCTGGGATCAGGCCGCGCTATCGGCCGGGGCCGGATAAGTGATGGCGATAACCTCCCATTCCTTCTCGCCGCCCGGCAGCGTCACCTTGCGCAGATCGCCAATGCGCGCGCCGCGCAGCGCGCGGGCGAGGGGCGCGCTCCAGCCGATGCGGCGGGCGGTGGCGTCCTGCTCGTCATCGCCGACGAGCGTCAGCGTCAGGCGCGTGTCGTCCTCGTCGGCGATTTCGACCGTCGCGCCGAACAGCACGCGGGACTGGTCTTCCTGGCGGCCCGGATCAATCACGCGCGCGGCTTTCATGCGCTTGGCGAGGAAGTTCAATTCGCGGTCGATCTCGCGCATGCGCTTGCGGCCATAGAGGTAGTCGCCGTTTTCGGAGCGGTCGCCGTTGCCCGCCGCCCAGCTGACGATTTCGACAATCGCGGGGCGTTCGGTGCCGAGCAGGTGGTCATAGCGCGCGCGCAAGGCGGCGAGGCCGGCGGGGGTGATCGGGTTGCCATCATGTTGCATTGAAGCCCATCTATACGCCGCAGCGGCGGCATGGAAGGTTGCTCCCGCGCCGCGTGCCTCCTAGGGCGCAGCTGACGCTTTCGCTCACCCTAGATCACCTCACTTTTGCTCACGAGGATACCATGTCCAAGACCATCGCGCTGACGCTGACCGAAGAAGAACTCGAAATGCTTGTCGATGCGCTCGAAGTGGATCTGGAAGGCTATGTCGAGGCGGCCAAGGAAGCACGCGGCAACAATGCGCGCGACGATGTCGAGACGTTCAAGGAAGCCGCGCTCAATATCCAGAAGCTGATGACCAAACTGCAGGCGCTGCTGCCGGAGGAGTGAGGCCAAGTGAAACATGTATTCTGAGTCATTCGAAGCATCACTTGTTGCACACATTTCAGCTGATTCAGATGATTTAGCAACATGCTGAGACTGCTTCCTTGAGCGGTATCCCACTACATTGTAGTGTGGC
>CAIKKO010000078.1 GCA_903828025.1 uncultured Sphingomonadales bacterium | reverse complement strand
TGGGTGGCCGGGCGGGGGAGCGGGCTGGTGCCGCTTCACGGCAGCTGATCAAACGCCGGGATCGGCTTGTCCTTCCACGCCTTCGCGACCACCGCCAGATTGTTGGCATGGGCCTCGTGATAGGCCCACCACACGCTGACATCGCCAAGCTTCACCGCATCGCCGACATAGCTTTCCAGCGTCTGCGTCTGGAAATCGGCATCGTGCGAGTGTTCGACCAGGCGGCGGATATAGGCGCGGGTCATGTCGATCAGGCCGAGGCCATAACCGCCCTTGGCGATCACCTCGGGGTTGCCGTGGTTGGGCAGAATTTTCGTGAAGCCCCACTGCCGCATGGCCCCCAGATTGCGGTATTGCCGGGGGATGGACTTGGGCTCGGCGACAAAGGTCGCGGTGTCTTCCAGAGTGTCCCCGGCGAGCAGGATCTTGTCGTCGGGCAGTTCGATCACCAGTCCGTCTGCGGAATGGATTGCCTCCGGGCGCAGCAGCACGCGCACGGTGCCGATCATCACGGTCGTGGCACCGGTGAGACCGATATCGGGCACGGTAAGCGGGGTGATTGCGGGCGGACCCTCTTCGGTCCCAGCCTCGATCGCGGCGCGTTTGGCGAGGAGCTTGGTCCGCGTTGCGTCGGTCGCGAAGCGCGGGCTGTCGGCATAGACCGCATTGCCGCCGATGTGATCGAGGTGCCAGTGGCTGTTGACGAGCATGAAATGCTTGACCCCCGCCTTGGCGAGATAATCGCGCACCCACTGCGCCGAAGCGGTGTCAGTGAACGTGTCATAGACCAGCGCGGTATCGCCCTGCCGGACCGCATATGTCGCATCGCCGACAAAAATCGCGCCGAGATCGGGCCAGTGCTTGGGGCCGGGCTTCACCGAAGCCTGTTCGGGCCGGCCTTGGTAGAATGCGGTGAGGTGATCGTTGATCGGCATGACGCGCAAGGGCATCGGCGGGGCGGGTGCGTCCTCTGCACGGCCGGGTGAGGCTGTGGACAGCGCTAATACCGACAGGCTCACTGCAGCCGCGCAAACCATCGACGGGAACCATGCTTTCATGCGCGTCTCCAAGGAAATGCCCGGCGCGAAATGCCTAGCGAGGGGAGGCTACGAACGGGCCGGAGGGCTGTCAATTGCGCTGCCGCGTGCCCGAATGGACTCGCACGAATCCTGCATCCCCGGAAAAATTGTTCGGGACTGGTGGCATTTTCGCCCGTGAGGGTGTCAGGAACAGCCGAATGGCGCGCTATGGCCTAGATAAAAATACTGAGTATCAGACACTTGGAAATTTTTCCGTCCAATTTGGTGCGGCGCGTCGTTCCCCACTTGTTCCATTGGAACATAATGGGTACAAGGCTGGTGTTGACGGTTCAGGTCGGCCATCACTAGCAAGGGGAAGCAGCCATGGCGGCACAGTTGAAGCTTATCCAGGAAGGCAAAGACAAGGACATGGACCGTCAGAAAGCGCTCGATGCAGCGCTCGCCCAGATTGACAAGGCGTTCGGCAAAGGTTCGGCGATGCGGCTGGGCTCGAAAGAGACCATGCAGGTCGAAGTGATCCCGACCGGATCACTCGGGCTCGATATCGCGCTCGGGGTCGGCGGCTTGCCGCGCGGCCGCGTGATCGAGATCTACGGGCCGGAAAGTTCGGGCAAAACCACGCTCGCGCTCCACGTGATCGCAGAGGCGCAGCGCGGCGGCGGCACTGCGGCTTTCGTCGACGCCGAACATGCGCTCGATCCGGTCTATGCCAAGAAGCTTGGCGTCAACATCGACGAACTCATCGTCTCGCAGCCCGATACGGGCGAGCAGGCGCTGGAAATCGTCGATACGCTGGTGCGCTCGAACGCGATTGATGTGCTGGTGGTCGATTCGGTCGCGGCGCTGGTCCCCCGCGCCGAGATCGAGGGCGAGATGGGCGACAGCCACGTCGGCCTGCAGGCGCGCCTCATGTCGCAAAGCCTGCGCAAGCTGACCGGCTCGATCAGCCGTTCGCGCTGCATGGTGATCTTCATCAACCAGCTGCGCATGAAGATCGGCGTGATGTACGGCAATCCGGAGACCACCACGGGCGGCAACGCGCTCAAGTTCTATGCTTCGGTCCGGCTCGATATCCGCCGCACCGGCCAGATCAAGGATCGGGACGAAATCGTGGGCAACGCCACGCGCGTCAAGGTCGTCAAGAACAAGGTCGCCCCTCCGTTCAAACAGGTCGAATTCGACATCATGTACGGCGAGGGCATTTCGAAGATCGGCGAGATTCTCGATCTCGGGGTCAAGGCCGGCGTGGTTGAGAAGTCGGGCGCGTGGTTCAGCTACGACTCGATCCGGATCGGCCAGGGGCGTGAGAACGCCAAGACCTATTTGCGCGAACACAAGGAACTTTGCGACCAGTTGGAAGCTGCGATCCGCGGCCAGACCGACAAAGTCGCCGAGGGACTGATGGCGGGTCCGGACGCGGACGACGACATCTGATCCCTCAGGCGGCCAGTGTGGTCAGGGGGTTGCTCTTCCCCCGCGCACCCGCCGCCAGTCCAAAGACCGGCGCGTTCCATGGGCGGAACGCGCCGGTTTCTTTTTGGCCGATCTTTTTTGGCCGGTCTCTTTTAAACCCGCTTCCTTTCTCGTGGCGCTCTCTTGCGGCGCTTCCCTGTGCGGGCATTTGCCTTTAGCCTCGCCTCAAACTTCGGGTAGGAAGCGCCATGACGATCATTCTCCTCCACCTCAACAAAAGCAGCTCGCAGCGGGTACTCTGGCTGCTGGAGGAAC
>CAIKKO010000077.1 GCA_903828025.1 uncultured Sphingomonadales bacterium | reverse complement strand
GTTCGCGTACGATCACGCTCTCGTCGCTCATCGCGGGCACATAAGCCCCGCCTGCGGTGCAGCTGCCCATCACGCTGGCGATCTGCGGAATGCCTTGCGCGCTCATGTTGGCCTGATTGAAGAAGAACCGCCCGAAATGGTCGCGATCGGGGAAGACTTCGGCCTGGTTGGGCAAGTTCGCGCCGCCGCTATCGACCAGATAGACGCACGGCAGCCGGTTGGCAGCGGCGATTTCCTGCGCGCGGATGTGCTTCTTCACCGTCATCGGGAAATAAGTACCGCCCTTCACCGTCGCATCGTTGGCGAAGATCATGCACTGGCGGCCCGAAACGCGGCCGATCCCGGTGATGATCCCCGCGCCGGGCACTTCATCACCGTACATGCCATTCGCGGCGAGCTGGCCGAGTTCGAGGAAGGGCGAGCCCGGATCGAGCAGGCGCTCCACGCGGTCGCGCGGCAGCAGCTTCCCGCGCGCGACATGGCGGGCGCGCGACTTTTCATCGCCGCCGAGCGCCGCCTTGGCGACACGCGCGCGCAGTTCCTCGGCCAGCGCGCGGTTGTGCGCGGCACGGGCCTGCGCCTCGGGGCTGGAGGGGTCAAGGCTAGTGGGAAGGACGGGGCCGCTCATTTCGAACCATCCAGATTTAGCAGGTTCGCGTCGAACCAGACGTCTTTGTAATCGGGCGAAATCAGAAAGCGCCACCCGGGCGGCAATGCCAGATAGTCCAGCACTTCGGGTCGCAAGTCTGCCAGATGCTCCAAGCATATCGGCTCGAAGAAGTCCGGCCTGTCCGAAAACGTTTCGCCCGCCCAAATATACCATCCATTGGTTTGACCTTCGGCTGGGTGGCGCAACCCATTGACTGGCCAACCTTGGGCAAGCGTTTTGCTCGCCAATCCCGCGGTCGAATCCGGTTCCGGCGGGCAAGATTCGCCAGCATGCGCCATCGCGATTTCGCTAGGCAGGGTCGGGTTCATGCCCATTTGATCATGCCGCGCCGATCAATTCACGCCCGATCAGCATCCGCCGGATCTCGTTGGTCCCCGCGCCGATATCGAGCAGCTTGGCATCGCGCAGATAGCGCTCGACCGGCCAGTCCTTGGTATAGCCCGCGCCGCCCAAGGCCTGCACCGCCTCGCCCGCCACGCGGAAGGCGTTCTCGCTCGACATCAGGATCACCCCCGCCGCATCGAAGCGCGTCGTCTGCCCCGCGTCCGCCGCGCGCGCGACCGCATAGGTATAGGCCCGCGCGGATTGCAGCGCGACATACATGTCCGCCACTTTGCCCTGCATCAGCTGAAACGCGCCGATGGGCTTGCCGAACTGCTTGCGCTCCCGCACATAGGGGATGACCGTATCGAGGCAGGCCTGCATGATCCCGAGCGAGATGCCCGCCAGCACCACGCGCTCGTAATCGAGGCCGGACATCAGCACGCCGACGCCGCCGTGGAGCGGTCCCATCACGTTCTCTTCCGGCACGAAGCAATCGCTGAACACCAGTTCCGCCGTGGGCGAGCCGCGCATGCCCATCTTGTCGATCTTCTGGCCGATGGAGAAGCCCGGCATGTCCTTCTCGATCAGGAATGCGGTGATGCCTCGGCTGCCGGATTCGGGCGCGGACTTGGCGTAGACCACCAAAGTATCGGCATAAGCCGCGTTGGTGATCCAGAACTTGGTGCCGTTGAGCCGAAAGCCGCCGGGGACGGCATCCGCGCGCAGCTTCATTGAGACGACGTCCGAACCCGCCCCGGCTTCCGACATGGCAAGGCTGCCGACGTGCTCGCCCGAAATCAGCTTCGGCAGATACTTGGCCTTCTGCTCGTCATTCCCCCAGCGGCGGATCTGGTTGACGCAGAGGTTCGAATGCGCGCCATAGCTGAGCCCGACCGAGGCGGAAGCGCGGCTCACTTCCTCGACCGCCATCACGTGATCGAGATAGCCGAGCCCGAGCCCGCCCCATTGTTCCTCCACGGTAATGCCGTGCAGGCCCAGCGCGCCCATTGCGGGCCAGAGTTCGCGCGGGAACCAATCCTGCGCATCCACTTTGGCGGCCAGCGGCGCGATCTGCTCGTCGGCAAAGCGGGCCGCCGCATCGCGGATCATCAGGGCGCTTTCGGGCAGGCCGAAATCAAGCTCGGGGGTGGCGCGCATTTCTCTCAGACTCCTCGTTCCCGGAGGCAGTCTATGGGATTTGGCAGCTTCGGAAAAATTGAATTTTATCGGCCAGTACTATAGGAAAAACCTATGCTCAGCCGCCGCCTTGTCCGCCAGTTCCTTGCGCTCGTCGATACGGGCTCGTTCACCGCCGCCGCGAACCAGCTGCACGTGTCGCAGCCCACGCTGTCTGCCGGGATTGCCGAGCTGGAGCGCACGCTGGGCACGCCGATCATCTTGCGCGAGCGGCGCGCCTTGCGGCTGACCGAGGCGGGCAACCGGCTGCTCGTCCACGCCCGCGCGATCGAACGCGAGTTCGGGCTGGCCGAGCGCTGGGTACAGGGCACCCCGCCCCCCGCCCCGCCGCTGCGGCTGGGTGTGCTCTCGTCGATAGCCACGCGCACGATGGCGGCAGTGGCGGCGCGCTATGCCGGGGCGGGCACAGCCTTGCTCACGCTCACCGACGCGGCCGACGCGGACCTCCGCCGCCGCCTCGCCGAACACCGCCTCGATGCGATCTTGACCACTTTGCGCACGGCAGAAGAGGGCGAGCTTCTGCTTGAGGAGGGGTATGCGATGATCCTGCCTGCCGCGCACCGTCTCGCCGCCCAGCCCTTGCTCCAGCCGGAAGAACTCGCTGGCGAGACCATGATCGCGCGCCGTTCTTGCGAA
Source organism: uncultured Sphingomonadales bacterium (assembly GCA_903828025.1). Classification (GTDB taxonomy): domain Bacteria; phylum Pseudomonadota; class Alphaproteobacteria; order Sphingomonadales; family Sphingomonadaceae; genus Novosphingobium. Next base: position 448 of record CAIKKO010000077.1, on the reverse strand, counting down.
ATTCTCGCCGAAACCAGCCGCTTCTTCACCGCACGCGGCGTGCGCCCACATTTCGCGTTCCGTTCCGCGAACGAGGACCGCTGCCTTGCGCTGGTCGCGGCAGGCGCGGGTGTCACGACCGCGCCCGTCTCGCTCGCGGGCCCCGGCACTGTCGCCGTGCCGATCAAGGGCTATGACTATCGCCGCCGCATCGGCCTGATCGTGGCAGCGGGCCACGACGATCTCATCGCCGCGAGTGGCCTCCGCGCGGTGCTGCAAGAGGCAGTCTGAAGGCCGCTCGATTCCGGGTCTATCCCTGCTTGCCGGAGACCGTGGCGGCGTGACACCTCCGGTCCATGAGCCCAGCCGAACCTTCCGAAGCCGCTTCCCCGCGCATTCCGCCCCGCCGGATCGCGCTGCTCAATGTGAAGTACAGCCCCAATCTGGGCGATGGCCTGCTGTCCGAATG